>DATIRG010000259.1:0-6053 GCA_035470005.1 Lutibacter sp.
AAAAAGAAATTATAAAAGTTGATTTTAAAGTTAGCATATCCTTTACCGTAGTGGAAGAAGCGTAACACTTAAATCATGAAAATAGCGCATTTTATAAGAAGGGATTTTCTAACCGTAAATCCATATTCAGGCATAAATGCTGTTAAGAATCAGGTATTAGAGCATTTGGCCGTTGTTGTCCAAGATGATGAAGAGGAATTCTATGGCGTTTTAACAACCAATGATATTGCCCACAATCCAAAAACTTTAATTATTGACTGTCTTACCATTAAAGAATTGGTTGATTCTGAGCTTTCTGTTGAAGAGACAATTCTTAAAATGGATAACGCTAAAACAGACGTACTGCCTGTTGGTGAAAACGGTAAGTTTGTTGGTTTGGTGTTCAAAAATGAATTGTACAAATATATTTCCGATTATAATTTAGAACTGGAAAACACCATATTGGCAAGAACCAAAGAACTTGAAGCGGCCATTGCCACAAAAGATTTGGTTTTTTCCATCATAGCGCACGATTTAAAAAGTCCATTCAATTCTATTTTGGGATTTACGGAACTTTTGAAAAATAAAATAAGAAACCTTGATGTTGAAAAGTCTGAAAAATTGATTTCCAGCATGTATTTTCAGGCAAGGAATACCTATAATTTATTGGAAAACTTGTTAAATTGGGCGAGGAGCAATTCCAATCAAATTGTGTTTAATCCGATTCCTTGCAAAATTTCTACAATTTGTGATGCAATCATCAATCAGGTAGGTGATACAGCCCAACTAAAAAACATTACAATAAACTCATATCATAAAAATGAATCCTACGCTTTTGCTGATAAAAATATGTTAGAGGTTGTTTTAAGAAATTTGCTTTCGAATGCACTTAAATATACTGAAAGGAATGGTGAAATTGAAATTTACTCTAAGCCGGTTGGTGAATTTGTCGAAATCACTGTTTCTGACAATGGCATTGGAATGACCGAGGAAGTTAAAAACAAATTATTTAAATCTGATTTACACGAATCTAAACCAGGAACTGACAATGAAAGGGGAACCGGCTTGGGTTTGGTGATTTGCAATGATTTTATCCAAAGAAATCATGGAAAAATATTGATTGAAAACAATGCTGAAAAAGGAACTTCGTTCAAATTTACCCTGCCAATTTATAAGGAAGAAGTTTATAAATCTAATAAAACAGAACCTTTAAAGAGCGAAAAATAGCTTTTTTAAATATAATAGGTAAAACCTGTAAAAAGTTTTATAAATCAATCTTTTCTTCTATAAAAACTTTTACGGTAAAAAAATATCAATTATCATTTGATAAGGCATTATCCCAATCTGCTATTAAATCGTCAATATGTTCAATTCCAACAGAAATTCTCAATAAATTATAAGGTGTAGGACTGTCAACGCCTTCAACCGATTTGCGGTGCTCCACCAAACTTTCAACACCTCCCAAACTTGTGGCAAGCGTAAAATAATTTAATTTTGATGCTATTGCGGTAGTTTCAATTTCGCTGCCTTTAATTAAAACGGAGAGCATGGCACCAAATCCTTTTTTTTGCTGCTTTTTTGCCAATAAATGTTGCGAATGGCTTTTCAGACCAGGATAATTGACTTTTTCAATCTTTGGATGGTTTTCCAAATATTTGGCCAATTTTATTGCATTTTTACTCTGTTTTTTAATGCGTAAATGAAGCGTTTGAATTCCCCTTGCAATCAGCCAGCAATCGAAAGGTGCAGGAACTGCTCCCGATAAAATTTGAATATTTTTAATTTTTTCAGCAAGTAGTTGGTCATTTACCACAACGCAGCCGCCGATAACATCACTGTGGCCGCCAAAATATTTGGTGGTTGAATGCACTACAATATCGGCCCCAAGATTTAACGGATTTTGAAAAACGGGCGTCAGCCAAGTGTTGTCAACAGCACAAATTGCCTTATTTTGATGCGCAATTTCAGCAATTTCAGCAATATCGCTCAATTTTAATTGCGGATTCGACGGTGATTCCACCCAAATCAACGCAGTATTCGGTTTTACGGCTTTTTTAACGGATTCAAGCGTTGACATATCAACCAAATCGTACGATAAATTCCAACGTTTAAAAACCTCTTCCATCAACTTTTTTATGGCAAAATATATATCGTCCGGTAAAAGAATATGATCTCCGCTCTTTAAACTTTGAAAAACAGCACTAACAGCCGCCATCCCTGAAGAAAAAGCATAGGCATGTTTACCGTTTTCAAGCTTGGCAATACTTTCTTCAACAATAGCGCGGTTCGGATTGTTGGAACGTGAATACACAAAATCGTTCATATAAGAACCGTCGCTGTTACGTATATAAGTGCTTGACAAATAAATGGGCGTGCTTACCGGCGCTGAATCGCTATATTTATTTTCAGTGCTTTTAATGGCAATCGTTTCAAATTTCGGCTTTTGTTGCATTGTCGTTTAATTTTTTATGAAAGTAGTAAAAACCGAATTAAATCTTTGCCAAACAGAAATATTTTATAAAAAATTTGTTTTAAAATACTACATCAATAATGAATAGAAATAAATATGTTTAAGGAAAGAAATAATGTAACAGTCACTAATTAAGCGAAAGATATTCATTTTTAAGGTATTCTTGGGCCAGAACAACCAAATTTTGCGTTTTGTTTGCTTGGTTTAATTCATCAGAATCTGAAATTGGCAGGTTGTTATGAAAATAAATAGCTCTTTGATACAAGGTGGCTTTATTAAGTTCATTTGGTAAAATTTCATAAATTTTAATGCAAATCAGTTCATCATTGTCATAATAAAAAACTTTCGATTTGATAAAATTATTGGCCAAATGATCTTTATACTTAACCCTTACGATTGATTTATTTTTTACAACAATATTTTTTTCTGATTCATTTGATGTGATAATTCTTTTATCGCCTTGAAGGATCAATTCATCAATATTTAAATGATTGAAATCATTTGCTTTAAAATCGATGTTGGAAATATAAGAATCAATGACGTCCATTCTATTTTCAACAATCATTGGTTCTGAAATATTGCTGTTGCCAAGTGTTTCAGGATTGATTTCAGTAATGGTTGAAGTTGAATTACACGAAACAATCAATGCTAAAAAAAATAAATAGAAAAATATTTTGCCAGTCATATTCTAAAATTATGCTCCAAAGATAAAACATAAAATTAATATAATTACCGCTTATAAAAAATTTATTTTTATTATATGACCATTAATGTGTTGCATTCTAGTCATTTAGAAATATTAAAACTGATAACAATCATATTAAAAATTGATGGATGTCATTTTTTTACCGGTTATTTAAAAATAATTTTGATTACGATATAAGTGATAAATGTCTCTCGCACGTTCAGTTTTTTATTTTAATACATATTGATTACGAATTTTTTATGAAATGTAAAATTTCGTGATTTTAATTATGTTTTGCCAACTTCTCATAGGCAATCAAAATGTTTAAACCCCTTAATTTCACTTATATAAAACCCCTAAAAGTTATTTATATATATATATTTTATTGCATAATTGGCAAAACTGTTTATTTATATAATAAAAAAATTTGCAATTGGTATCTAATTTAAATTGAAGGGCCATGAAAAAAACTACTTTATTGTTAAAAGCAACGTTTCTAATACTATTTATATTTGGTTTCACAAACTTAAGTGCCCAGGGCACATTTGACGGTGACTATTGTCCATTAGGAGGAAATAATGATGAATATGCAACGGGGGTTGTGTTTAGTAAAGCTATAGATAATAACGCTTCAGGAACATGCGAGATTCATACAATTTGGGCAAAAATTGTAGATAATACTTCAGAACCAAGTTTACGGTTGGCATTTAAAATTGGTAATAATGGTTCTGCGCTTTACAGAATATATCTTGATACAGACAATGATCCTACAGCTGGTTTGCTATATGACAGTTTTGGAGGACCTTTAACAGTTTTGGGTGCAGAATATGTTTTGGAAATAGATTCTAAAGATAATGGCCTTGCAAGATTGCTTAAATGGACAGGTGGTAACAATCTGACTGATGTTACATCAGATCCACTATATGATAATTTTGCCGGTTTAAATGGAGATTCTGATGGTTGCGATGGCTCGGATGGAAAATTTATAGAATTTAATATACCTTTTACAATTCTCGATTTATGTGATTCTGATTCACCCGGTGTAATAAATATTGCACAATATGCAACTGTAAGCGGTGGATCACCATCATCAAGCCGATGTTTGATAGGAACCCTTTCATTTAGTATCCCTTTAACGGGTTATGTTGATGCAGTTCCAGATACAGTTTGTGCAGGCGAAAGTACCGTATTAAATCTTATGGGATTAACAGGAAATGTTACCATAATTAAGTGGCAATATAATGAAGGAGGAGGATGGATTGATATTGTAAATTCTGAAAATAAAACAACTTATACTGCAGAAAATCTACTTACTACAACAAGGTTTAGAGTTGTATTGCAAAATACGAATATATGCACTGATGAGTATGAATCAGATGAAGTTACAGTGACGGTAAATCCTTTGCCAGCGGCACCAACAACAAGTCCGGTGACCTATTGCGCAGGTGATATTGCAATTCCGTTGACTGCGACTGGAACAAATTTAAAATGGTATACAATACCAACAGGCGGAACAGGAAGTTCAACTGCACCAACACCAAGCACTGTTTCAGCAGGAGTTATTACCTACTATGTCAGCCAAACCAATGTATATAATTGTGAAGGACCAAGAGCATCACTACTTGTGACGGTAAATCCTTTGCCAACAGCACCAACAACCAGTCCGATGACCTATTGTGCAGGTGATATCGCAATTCCGTTGACCGCAACTGGAACAAATTTAAAATGGTATACAACACCAACAGGCGGAACAGGAAGTTCATCAGCACCAACACCGAGTACCGTTTTAGCAGGAACAACTACCTATTATGTCAGCCAAACCAATGCAACTAATTGTGAAGGACCAAGAGCATCAATAGTTGTAACGGTAAATGCGCTTCCAATTATAAATCAAGTAACGGCATCAAATCCAACAATTGCAACTTGTCCAATTCTAAACAATGGATCAATTACAATTAACGCCACTGGCGCCAATCTGCGATACAGCATAAATAACGGAGGTTCTTACCAAACTTCCAATATATTTAATGGTTTAACCAGCGGCACCTATCAAATTGTTGTAAAAAATAATACAACAAACTGTTTGGCTTATTACACAGAAAACGTGGTATTAACCAATCCTGTTTGTATTTCTAATGTTGGCATAGTAACAACAACCAATGCCGCAGAACCTAGCACAAATGGTTTATTTACCTTGACATTAACCAATCCACTTGTGATTGATACTGAAATTACCTATACTGTTACTGGTACTGCCAGCAATGGAACCGATTATGCAACGATAGGAACAAAAGTTACCATTTTAGCCAACCAGACTTCTGTAACAATTCCTGTTAATGTGATTGATGACAATACCATAGAAGCTACTGAAACTGTGATAATAACACTCATTAGCACAAATACTTTAGTAACAGTAGATCCAACTAAAAATATTGCAACAGTTCTAATAACAGACAATGACGGCGGTCCACAAAACGGACTGGTAATCAATGATGTAACTGTAAATGAAAATGCAGGAAATGCAATATTTACGGTAACACTTACAGGTAATGTACAAGGCGGATTTACGGTTAATTACGCCACTGCAAACGGAAGCGCAATAGCTCCAAGTGATTATACAAGCACCAATGGAACATTGAGCTTTACAGGAAATAATAATGAAGTAAAAACCATCACAGTGCCTATAATCAATGACAATCTGATTGAACCTACAGAAAACTTCGTTGTAAACTTAAGCAATTTAAGCACAATGCTTATCGGTATTAATGATGGTCAGGGAATGGGAACCATTACGGACAATGATGGCGGTCCTCTAAATGGAATTGTGATTAACGATGTAACCGTGAATGAAAGCGCCGGAAACGCCACATTCACCGTAACGCTAACAGGAAATGTGCAAGGCGGATTTACAGTTGATTA
>DATIRG010000260.1:0-3156 GCA_035470005.1 Lutibacter sp.
CGATGCATTTCTCATTGAATTTGAACAATTGGTGGAAGCATTAAGTGACGTTTTTAAATATAAAATATGATAGTTGTAAAATTTGGAGGAAAATCATTGGCCAACGGAATTGGGTTAAAACACACGCTGACCATTGTTGAAAATAAAATAAAGAACGGAGAGAAAATCGCCTTGGTGGTTTCCGCAAGAGGGGAAACAACCGACCATTTGGAGTCCATGTTGGAAAAAGCAAAAAACGATTTGCCTTATGCGGAGGAGTTTGATGCGCTTAAAAAATACCAAATAGTGGACGGTGAAGGCGTTGATTTGTCGGCGGAATTTAAGCTTTTGGATGAAATTTTCAGAGGCGTAAATTTGTTGGGCGATTACAGTGAAAAAGTGAAAGACCAGGTGCTTTCCCAGGGAGAAATCCTGTCGGGAAAATTCATTGCCCATTTGCTGAACAAAAAAGGAATCAAAGCCAATTTTGTGGATTCAAGAACCTTGATAAAAACCAACAACCAGTTCGGAAAAGCGTTGCCTTTTGAATCGGTTTCCGAAGAAAATGTCATCGCACATTTTCAACAACACAACGGCGGCACCATTCAGGTGATTACCGGTTTCATCGCTTCAAATTTGCAGGGCGAAACCACCACGCTGGGAAGAAACGGCAGCAATTATACTGCAGCGTTGATCGCCAATTATCTGAATGCAAAAGAGCTTCAGAATTACACGCACGTGAACGGAATTTATACGGCAAATCCCGATTTGGTGGAGAATTCCCAAATCATTGAAAAACTCACCTATCAGGAAGCCAATGAAATGGCAAATTTTGGCGCGACTATTTTGCACGCAAAAACCATCATTCCATTGATTGAAAAAAATATTCCTTTGCGGATTTTGAACACGTTTGATGTTGAAAATAAAGGAACGTTAATCGGTTCTGAAACGGAGCAGGGCGGCATAAAATCGCTGACGGTGCAGGATGATGTGGCTTTGGTGAATTTAATCGGGCGCGGATTGCTTGGAAAAGTTGGGGTGGACGGACGAATTTTTACGGCTTTGGCGAAAGAAAATATCAGCGTAAGCATTATTTCACAAGGTTCTTCGGAACGGGGAATCGGATTTATTGTGGATGCCAAAAACGGATTCAAAGCGAAAATGGTTTTGGAGAATGAGTTCAAAAATGAATTTCAGACCAAAGACATCAGCCAGATTTATGTGACCGAAAATGTGTCGGTGATTTCCATTATCGGACAAAGTTTGCATTCTTTTAACCAGCCTTATGGCGCCTTGATCAAAAACCGCGTAACGCCCATATTGATCAACAATACCGTGACCGGCGCCAATGTTTGTTTGGTGGTGAAAAAATCGGATTTAAACAAAGCGGTGAATGTGATTCACGGCGAAATTTTCGGAATTTCAAAACGAATCAACATTGCCATTTTTGGGAAAGGTTTGGTGGGAGGAACGCTGATTGACCAAATTTTAAAAAGCCAACAGAACATTTTAAAACGAAAAAACATCCAGTTGAACATTTTTGCGGTGGCGAATTCCACCAAAGTGTTGTTAAACAAAAACGGAATTTCAGAAAATTGGGCAACCGATTTGAAGGCCAATGGACTTCAAAATTATAAGGTAAAAGACATAATTGATTATGCGGAAAAAAACCATCTGGAAAATTTAATTGCGGTGGACAATACCGCAAGCGCGCAGTTTGTGGACAATTATCTTGATTTGGCGGAAAACGGATTCGATTTGATTTCTTCCAACAAAATAGCCAATACCAAGTCGTATGCCTTTTACAAATCGCTGCGGCAAATCCTAAAAAATAACAAGAAATCCTATTTGTACGAAACCAATGTGGGTGCCGGTTTGCCATTGATTGACACCATTAAACTGTTACACGATTCCGGAGAAAATATCACCTGTATCAGAGGCGTTTTCTCGGGTTCACTGAGTTATTTGTTTAACAATTTTTCGGTGGAAAACCGTCCGTTTAGCGAAGTGTTGCAGGAAGCCATCAACCAGGGTTTTACGGAACCAGATCCGCGTGAGGATTTATGTGGTAACGACGTGGGAAGAAAATTGCTGATTTTGGCAAGGGAACTCGATTTGCAAAATGAACTTGCCGACGTGACCATTGAAAACTTGATTCCGGAAAATTTAAGATCCGGAGCCGCCGATTCATTTTTGAAAAAATTGGGGGAAATGAATGCGCATTTCCAAAAAATTAAAGAAGCCCAAAAACCAAATCACGTGTTGCGGTATATCGGGGAAATCTCGGGCGATTTGCAGCAGGACAAAGGAAATTTGGAAGTAAAACTGGTTTCTGTGCCAAGCAGCAGCGCACTCGGACAAATACAGGGCGCCGATGCGATTTTTGAAATTTATACGGAATCCTATGGCGAAAAGCCACTCGTAATTCAGGGTGCCGGTGCCGGAGCGGCAGTGACCGCCCGAGGCGTTTTCGGGGATATTTTGCGATTGGCGGATAAAAATTAGCCCAAAAAGGTTAAATGTTATATGTTAAAAGTTAAATGTTTGTACCGCGATTAATTCCCCTCTCGAGAGGGGCTAGGGGTGTGTAAAAAACATGAAGAGGAATAAAAATATAATAAAAATCAGTTAACTCTCCTCAGGGAAGTTCAAGTTCAATGAAACATTAATAAACCGTCACCCTGAGCGCAGTCGAAGGGCAAACAACCAATAATCATGAGCGACAAAAATTTCGAAACCGAAGCCATCAGAAACCAAATGGAACGTTCCCGGTTTCAGGAGCATTCAACGCCTTTGTACTTAACGTCAAGTTTTGTGTTTGAAGATGCCGAAGAAATGCGTGCTGCTTTCAGCGAAGAAAATGAGCGAAACATTTATTCCCGTTTCAGCAACCCAAACACGACAGAATTTACCGACAAAGTGGTGCAAATGGAAGGTGCGGAAGCCGGTTATGCTTTTGCCACCGGAATGGCGGCGGTTTTTTCGACCTTTGCGGCTTTGTTAAGCAGCGGCGACCATATTGTTTCGGCGCGTTCTGTTTTTGGATCAACCCATACCTTATTCACCAAGTATTTTCCGAAATGGCAGATTGAAACTTCTTATTTCGACATTAACAATCCTGAAGAAATAGAACCTTTAATCACGCCTGCAACCAAAATATTGTATGCGGAATCACCT
>DATIRG010000261.1:0-2462 GCA_035470005.1 Lutibacter sp.
AATAAAAATTCCAAACAACCAAGCAATGATAATAACCTGAACACGTCTGTCGGTACTAATATTGGTAAATCCCGCACGAATAACTTGCAAAGCGCCTGAATGTTTTAGCGTATTTAATAGTAAAATGGCGCCAAAAATAATCCATAAAATAGAAACAGTAACTCCTAAACCTTCTAAGGTTGAAGCAAAAATTCTGTTGATGGGCATTCCCCAAGCAAACAACGCGATGATAAAAGATGCCACAAATACAATTGGCATGGCCCGTTTTGCAGGCCATCTTAATCCGACAAGCAATATGCCCGCCAAGAGGATTGGAAAGAAAGCCAAAAAGGCTTGGAATGATAAACTCATACTAAAATATTTATTTGGTTAATATTAATTTGGCCCTTATTTACTTTGTAATTAAAGTTGAAAATAAGAGATGATCATATAAGGTCAACAATTCTAAAATTGTTTTCCTTAATTCAAATTTTTACATTGGCTGCTTAAGCAGAACTAGTTAACATCAAGCAAGCATCAAGTAAATCATCGAAACAAAAAAGTCTATGTTAGCGTTATCTTAATGAAAGGAAAGCTCCAATAGTCTTGAACTTTATATTATATCTACATAAATCAACTTTTTTTTGCTATTTTTGCAACATCGAAAGCTAATAAATGTGATAATCTATTTACGAAATCGTATTCGTTAATAATTTGTTAAAGATATTTGGAAATATAGAGACAAAAAAGAAGATTATTTGCATATTGTGATATTAAATTTGCCCATTGTTTAATTTAATAAAATGTTAATTATCATGAAATCGATTTTATTAAATAGAACCAGCACTTCTCATCAGCAATCGTTCATTATTCACCCAAAAATTTACCCGCAAGCGTACAGTTTATGGCACCATCATAAAGAATATGAGATTCTTTATATGGTGAAAAATTCAGGGACAGCGTACGTGGGCGATAAAATATTTCCATATCAGGGCGGTACGCTTATGTTATTTTGTGCAAATTTACCGCATATGTTTGTGCCTAAATTAAATTCGGTAAAGGAACTAGATAAAGGAATTGATGCCTATGTACTTCATTTTTCCATAGATACCATAAATACCGTTATTGGTTGTTTGCCAGAGTTTCAGCCTTTAAACCAGTTATTAAATAATTGGAAAAGAGGCATGATTTTTAAAAACGTCAAAAAAAATCAAGAGGTTTTAAGGATTATGAAAGAAATAAATGATGGGAATAATTATGATCGAATGACCCATTTCTTCGAGCTTTTAAATCTTTTGGAACATGACAAAAACTTTGAGTTTATTGCCAATCCGGGATTTGTAAAATCAATAAATCACGCAAAAGGAAGGCTGGAAAAAGTGTACGAATACAGCATCAATAATTTTAATGATTCTTCCATTTCACTTGATGAAATAGCCGAATCCATCAATATGAATAAAGCTGCTTTTTGTCGTTATTTTAAAAAAATTACCCACAAAACTTATTTTCAATTCTTAAATGAAATTAGAATTGGCCACGCCTGCAAACTTTTGCTTGAAGAAGAAAATAAAAATATTACAGATGTGGCTTTTTTAAGTGGGTTCAACAATATGTCTAACTTTAACAGGCAATTTAAGCTGATAAAGGGCAAATCGCCTTCATCCTATATTAAATTAAGAAAGTTTTAATTAACACCCACACCCAAAACATTTTTTTTTGGATTCATTCAACTGCTATTTTTGCGGTAAGTGATAACAATCATTGTCAAAATTAAAAATTTGAACACTTATCATTGCCAATAGTTTTAAAATTGATTTTTCTCATTGCACTTAGCTTGCAACCGCAATAATTTTGATAAATAAAATTAACAGCATCGCTTTATTTGCTCAATTATTAATTTAAACTTTTTAAAACATGAAAAAAATAATTTTTGGTTTAATAATTCTTGGATTAACCATCCAAACTTACGGACAGATAAAAACAGAAGAATTGTCTGAAGTTGTGATTTCTGCCACAAATTACAAATACCTTAACAAAGTAGGACTTGAAAACGCATCCATACCAGTTGCTTTATTGGAACAAAAAGTGGCAAGTTTCAATGTTAAAGATGCTGATTTTTATACCGATGAATACAGCACCTATGAAGTGTCATTTTATATTCCTGAGGGATATATTTTAGCTTCTTATGACGGACAAGGAAACATTTTAAGAACTGCAGAAAGATTTAAAGATGTTACTTTACCTATGACTGTAATTGAATCTGTTGCAAGAACCTATCCAGGCTGGACTTTCGCAAAAGATACTTATTTGGTGAATTATTATGACAAAGGACTTGCCGGTAAAATTACCAAAAGATATAAAATTGTATTAAAAAAAGATAATGAAAGAATTAATGTGAAATGTGATGAAGAAGGTAATTTCCTTTAAATATTAATTAAAACAAACAAAAAAGGAGCCGTTGGCTCCTTTTTTGTTGACAACCT
>DATIRG010000262.1:0-1969 GCA_035470005.1 Lutibacter sp.
TGTCTTTTTTGCTGTTAAATTTTTTGGGCGCCGGCATTGCCTGTTTGGCTTCCGTTTTGTTAAATTATATGCCATTTGTGATACTGGAAGGTTGCTGGGCATTGGTTTCTGCGGTCGGATTGGTAAAATTGGCGACTAAAAACAATTAATTCAATAGCTTTTGTGCTATTTTTTAACCATAAGGAGCGCAAGAAAACAAACGATTTGATTATTTAATATTTGAAACCAACATGAATTGGCATTTTTTAGGGTTGATTTTATGGATAAATACTTTGCGTATCTTGCGGAAATAATTTCACCTTAGTGGTTAAATAAGTATCTTTTAATCGGTGGTATTTAAATGAATCAACAAAGAAATGATATGAATATTTTGTTCAAATTTGGCTATATTCGTAACCAAGAGCAACACCAACGTTAACCCTATGGAACCTATATTAAAAGTACAGAATTTATCAATCTCATTTGGTTCAGACGATGAGCAAAATAAGGTGGTGAATGCCGTTTCATTTGAATTGAATTCGCAGCAAATATTGGGAATCGTCGGCGAATCGGGGAGCGGTAAATCGGTAACTTCTCTGGCAATTTTAGGATTGCTTCCAAAAAACGCCACCATCACCGGCAATATTTTATTCAACAATACAAATTTACAAAATACTTCAGAAAAGGATTTTCAAAAAATCAGGGGAAATAAAATCTCTATGATTTTTCAGGAGCCGATGAGTTCCTTAAATCCGAGTTTAACTTGTGGTTATCAGGTTCAGGAAATTTTATTGCAGCACAAAAAGCTGTCAAAAAAAGAAGCTAAGAATCAGGTGATTGCGCTTTTTCATAAGGTAAAATTGCCAAGGGCAGAAGTGATGTTCAGCCAATATCCGCACCAGCTTTCGGGCGGACAAAAACAACGGGTGATGATTGCGATGGCCATTGCCTGTAAACCACAAATTTTAATAGCCGACGAACCCACCACGGCGCTTGATGTTACCATTCAAAAAGAAATTATTGAACTGTTGAAAGCACTTCAGCAGGAAACCGAAATGAGCATTATTTTCATTACCCACGATTTGGCCTTGGTTTCTGAAATAGCGGATACCGTTTTGGTGATGTATCAGGGAGAAATTGTGGCACAAGGAAATGTGGCTCAGGTTTTTAAACATCCTGTTCACAATTATACCAAAGCGCTCATAAATTCCAAACCCAACTTAAAAGAACGCCTTAAAAAGTTACCCACCGTAAAAGATTTTATAGAAAATACGGTTGCTCATGAAGTGTATACCACAAAACAGCGCAGCGATTTTCACGACAAAATTTATGCTTCAAAACCCTTGCTGGAAGTCAAAAATGTGGCGACTTATTTCAATACTGAAAAACCTTTTTTCTTCGGAAAAGCAAATCCTGTAAAAGCGGTGGATGCCGTTTCTTTTCAACTTTTTGAAGGAGAAACTTTGGGGTTGGTTGGAGAATCGGGTTGTGGTAAAACAACCTTGGGCCGCACCATTTTGCACTTGGAAAAAGCCACAAAAGGTCAAATTTTTTACAAACAAAAGGACGTTACCAATCTGTCAAAAAAGGAATTAAAGGATTTCAGAAAAGAAGTCCAGATCATTTTTCAGGATCCGTTTTCATCGCTCAATCCAAGAATACCGGTCGGTGAGGCATTGATGGAACCTATGAAAGTGCACGGAATATTAAATTCATCCGAAGAACGAAAAAAATATGTTTTTGAATTGTTGGAACGGGTTGGTTTGCTGCCGGAGCATTTTTACCGGTATCCGCATGAATTTTCGGGCGGACAACGGCAGCGGATTGGCATTGCACGAACCATTGCGCTAAAACCAAAATTGATTATTTGCGACGAATCGGTTTCGGCACTCGATGTTTCCGTGCAGGCGCAGGTTTTAAATTTGCTGAATGAATTGAAAGCAGATTTTGGCTTCACCTATATTTTTATTTCCCACGATTTGGCGGTTGT
>DATIRG010000263.1:0-4327 GCA_035470005.1 Lutibacter sp.
CATCAAAAATAGTTTTTGTTGGTGAGAAATTAATTGTTAAAAAAAATCAGATTAACTATGAAATTCAAGTTATAGATACGCCTGCGAATCGTGTTGGCGCTAAGTTGGTCGATTTATACCGAATAGATTTAACGCCTAAAGAAGAATTTGAAAAATTAGACCTGCTGAAATATTCCAAAGATTATTACCGAAAAAAAGGCGTTGGACGGCCAACTAAAAAGGATCGACGCGATATTGATGATTTGCACGAAGAAGAACCAGAAAATGAAGATTAATTTAGAAGGAAAAAAAGCGTTAGTTGGAGCAAGCACACAAGGTTTGGGAAAAGCAATTGCTTTACAATTGGCCAATTGTGGCGCTTCAATTACCTTAATGGCCAGAAATGAGGAAAAACTGATAGCAACTATAGCTGAACTGGACACCAATTTTAAACAGAAACACGACTACATCATAGTTGATTTTTACGATTTTAATTCTTTTCAGGCAAAAACTTCTGCCTATTTTAAGCGTAACAGCATCGATATTTTGGTGAATAATACCAACGGTCCGGAAGCTGGCGGTGTTTTTGAAAAAAATACAAATGATTACCAAAAAGCCTTCGATTTATTATTTAAAACAACCTGTCATTTGACTATGCTGGCTGTTGAAAATATGAAGAAAAATAACTACGGACGCATTATCAACACCGCTTCATTAACGGTCAAAGAACCATTGCAGAATCTTGTTTTATCAAACACCATAAGGGCAGCGGTTGCCATTTGGGCAAAAACACTGGCAAAAGATGTTGCACCTTTCGGCATTACCGTAAACACCATTTTAACGGGTCTTTTTGATACGGAAAGAATTCAGCAACTCAATAAAATTCAGGCAAAGGCCAAAGGAATTTCTTTAGAAGAAAATTTAAAATTAATGACACAGGAAATTCCTGCAGGAAGATTGGGAAAACCTGATGAATTTGGACATTTGGTGGCGTTTTTAGCTTCAAATTATTCCACTTACATTACCGGAACCAATATCTCAATAGATGGAGGATTGATAAAATCATTGTAAAAAATGAAAACACGATTTGACAAAGCCTATTGGGAAAGTAAATACAGCGATGACGCAACCGGCTGGGATATCGGCTATGCTTCTACCCCGCTTGTTGAATATTTTAAACAGTTGGCCAACAAAAAAATTAAAATTTTAATTCCCGGAGGCGGCAATTGTTATGAAGCAGAATATTTATTCGAGCAAGGTTTTGAAAATATTTTTGTGATTGATATTGCTGAACAGCCGTTGAAAAATTTAAAAACACGATTTCCAAATTTTCCTGACAGCCATTTAATTCAAAATGATTTTTTTAATCATTCAGGAAAATATGATTTGATAGTAGAACAAACATTTTTTTGTGCTTTGGATCCTGTTTTGAGGCAAGTATATGTTGATAAAGTGCAAGATTTATTGGCAGAAAAAGGCAAATTGGCCGGACTTTTATTCGATTTTGAGCTGACTGAAGCCGGTCCGCCCTTTGGTGGTTGCACACAAGAATATTTACAACTGTTTTCCGATAAATTTATCATTAAAAAACTGGAAAGATGTTATAATTCCATAAAGCCAAGAGCCGGAAGGGAATTGTTTTTTATCTTTGAAAAAAAATAACCAAATGGAAAGTTCAATTATTTTAACGAATGAGCAAATTCAGAATAAAACCAGAAGAATTGCCTATCAGATTTACGAAGTGAATTTTAAAGAAAAAGAAATTATTATCGCAGGAATTGCTGGAAATGGTTTTTTGTTTGCAATGAAAATCGCAGAAGTATTGTCAAATATTTCCGATTTAAAAGTGGTTTTGTGTGAAGTTAAAATAGATAAAAAACACCCGATAAATGAAATTACAACTTCCATAAGTTCAAACGAATATAAAAATAAATCCCTGGTTTTGGTGGACGATGTTTTAAATTCGGGAACTACCTTAATTTATGGAATTAAACATTTTTTGGAAGTGCCTTTAAAACAGTTCAATACGGCGGTTTTAATTAATAGAAATCATAAAAAGTATCCTGTAAAAGCCGATTTTAAAGGAATTTCCTTGTCAACTTCTTTGAAAGAGCATATTTCTGTTGTGTTTGAAAACGGCAATTCCTACGCAAGTTTAGCGTAATAATATTATTTCGTCAACAATTTGAGCCACATTTTTATCATTTGCCAAAATAGTATGATCGGCGCTTTCATAATATGGCGCTCGCTCAAATAAATGTTTGGCAACATATTCTTTTAGGTTTTCTGTGCCAATTTCAGCAACCAGCGGTCGTTGTGAAGTTTCATTTTTTAATCTTTCAAAAATGGTGTTTATTGATGCTTTTAAATAAAATGAAGTCGATTTATTTTTAATAAATTCCATATTTTTTCCATAGCAAGGTGTTCCGCCTCCTAAAGAAATTACCGAACTTTCATTCAAATTCAGCAATTGCTGCAAATAGTCACCTTCTTTTTTACGGAAGTAAATCTCCCCTTTTGTTTCGAAGATTTGGGTAATGGACAATAGTTCATTTTTTTCTATAAATTCATCTAAATCAATAAATTGCATATTTAATGCTGTTGCAAGAACTTTTCCCGCAGCCGATTTCCCGCTTGCCATATAACCCAATAAAACAATCTTCATAAACTAAAAATTAGCGTGTTACATTTAAAAACAAATATCGTTTAAAAAACAACATAAAAAAACTTGTGAGGTACAACTATAGATGGTATATTTGCACTCGCGTTGCGAAAGAGGATATTGACCTGGTAGCTCAGTTGGTAGAGCACCTCCCTTTTAAGGAGGTGGTCCTGGGTTCGAGCCCCAGCCCGGTCACAAAAAGTTAAGTTTAACCACTTAGCTTTTTTTGTTTAAAGCAATGCGCGTATGGCGGAATTGGTAGACGCGCCAGCTTGAGGGGCTGGTGTTCGCTTAGAATGTGCAAGTTCGAATCTTGTTACGCGCACAAAATAAAATAGGCGTTTGCAGTTAATTGTTTAACTGCAAACGCCTATTTTTTTCTCCAAAAAAGGAATGGGTGATGAGAAAATTTTAAGTTCTTGGCTTTAAGTTTTAAAAAAATCATAATTCGTAATTCAAACTGCGTTAGGGATTGCAGAGGAAAACCTTTTTGAGCTTCTTCAGTGAAAAAAGTTTGGAACGAAAAGCCCGCCCGCCTTTTTGGCGGGAACGCCCCAACAATTATCCGAAATCAGGATATTTTCTTTTTCAATTTTTTAATAATTGGGGCTATTTTTGAAGGAGTTGGCATGGTGTCACCCAATAAAAATCCCCACGGTTTTAAAGGTTCTATATGATCGAATATCACTTTTATAATGGCCAACAGCGGAATTGACAAAAACATACCTGAAATTCCCCATAAAGCGTTTCCTGCAAACACAACAATAATTGCGAAGAGTGCATTGATTCTGACTTTTGAAGAAACTATTAAAGGGACTATTAAATTATTGTCTATCAACTGAATGATGTAATAAATTGCCAAAACGTATAAAGCATACATGCCCGTATCTTTTGTAGCCAGCGCAACAGCCATAGGCAATGCCACGGCCACCAAACCACCAATGTAAGGGATTACGTTAAGCAATGCGCCTATGATCCCTAGCAGAATGGCATATTCTATACCAAGCGCAAACAGTGCTGCAGTATTTAATATGGCCACAATTATTGCTTCAATCACTAAACCGGCAAGATATCGCTGAATCACAGTTTTTGTTTCGGAAATAATTTTGCTTACTTGGTTTTGGTCGCTGCTGACAAATACCCTGTGTATAAATTCAATGATAAGCTTGTTGTAATATAATAACAGAAAAACATAAACCGGAACCAGTAACATCACCATAATGCTATTCCCTAAAACAAACATCGTTTGACCAACTTCCGCTCCACTTATTGTGAGAGAATCTGTTTTGGTTGTTTTTATCCATCTATTTACTTTCCATTGGTTCAAATCGAAATAACGGGAAGCCCAATGGGTAAATTCGTTTAGCGTCAAAGAAAATTTCTCAACCATTAATGGCCAAGATTCCACAAAAATACTTGCTTGTCTAAATATTAAAACTGCTACTAAAGTTGTGACTAATATGGTAAGAAATAAGGTGAAAATAATGGCGATTACCCTGTTGATTTTCATCCTGACAAAAAAGTTAACAATAGGGTAAAGCAAAACGGCAATCATTACCGAAAAAATGAGCGGTACAATGATATCTTGGGCGATATAAAGCATACTGGTAAAGACAAAAATTCCGATTAACAGAATTGTTGTCTTTACATAAAACGGCAAGTTGAAACTGTTATTTGTATTCATCC
>DATIRG010000264.1:0-1813 GCA_035470005.1 Lutibacter sp.
GGATTCGATTGTTCAACAATCTCCACCGTTCTTAGCATAGATTCTAAGTTTGCACCAAATATTTGAATGCCAACCGGACGTTCTTTTTCGTAAATGTCCAGTTTTTTTCTGCTTTTTGCCGCATCACGAATCAATCCTTCCGAAGAAATAAACTCGGTATACACCACATCTGCGCCCTGTTCTTTGCACAAAGCCCTGAATGGCGGGTCGCTCACATCTTCCATCGGCGCCAACAACAGCGGGAAATCGCACAATTTTATGTCTCCTATCTTTATCAAATCAAAAAATTTAAGTGCGCAAAATTAAGCAATTTTAAATAAGAATAAAATTATTGTGATTGAATCCATTTCAGACCACACTTTTAGATGAATAATCCAAAATAAATATCCGTTGGAAAATTGAAAAAAAACATCTTATTTATTTTAAATATTGAGTCCACTCCGAAAAGCTGCTAATGCTAAAAATCAGTTTTTCCCCATCCCTAAAGGGAGCCTGATTTTCAGCAACTTCTCCCTTTAGGGTAGGGGTAAAAAGTTGTTGAAAATTGAATATCGGAGTAATCAGAGTTGATTCAATATTTAATTCCTAATCTATTATTTACATATAAATAATAGATTGTGTTCTTCTAATTATATATAAATAATAGATTATAATCAGATTTTTTATATATTTGTATGAACTATGAATAATAGAAATCGCCTAATATGCCTCAAATAGATCGGAAATTAAGAGATAATTTGCTTGCTCAATGGAATTCGGGCAAAGTATTAATTGTAATTGGCCCAAGGCAAGTTGGGAAAACCACACTGTTGAAATCGCTTTGTGAAGCTGAAGGAAATTACCTTTTTATAAATGGTGATGATCCTGAAGACAGAATATTGCTTGAAAATGCCGGCGAAAACAAATTGAGAAACATTATCGGAAATCACAAAACTGTTTTTTTTGATGAAGCGCAACGCATTAAAAACATAGGAATTATTCTAAAAATCATACACGATCAAATTAAAGAAGTCAGATTGGTTGTCAGCGGTTCTTCTGCCTTAGAAATTTCCAATGAACTTAACGAACCTTTGACCGGCAGAAAGTGGGAATTCAATTTATTTCCGTTTACTTATAGCGAACTTCAACATCATTATGGCTATGCAAATAATGCTAAAAATCTGTCAAGATATATGATTTACGGCATGTATCCCGAGGTAATTACAAATTATGAGAATGCGGAAGGCACTTTAAAACAAATTTCAGGAAGCTACTTGTATCAAGATTTATTGCAATACCAAGGAATCCGCAAGCCGGAAATACTGGATAAATTATTATTGGCTTTGGCTTTGCAATTGGGTTCTGAAGTTAATTATAATGAACTTTCGCAAACAGTTGGCGCTGACAGAGCAACCATTGAGCAGTATATTTCCTTATTGGAAAAAGCATTTGTGGTTTTTCGATTAAACCCTTTAAGCAGAAACGTTCGCAATGAAATAAATACCTCGCGTAAAATTTATTTTTATGACAATGGCATCAGAAACGCCATTGCAGGGAATTTCAAATCCCTGGAATTCCGACAGGATACGGGCGCCTTATGGGAAAACTTTATGATTTCCGAAAGATTAAAACTGCTTAATTATCATCAATGGCATGGGCGATTTTATTTTTGGAGAACCTATCAACAACAAGAAATTGACTGGATTGAAGAAATTGACGGGTCGTTTTCCGCTTATGAATTCAAATGGAATCCTAAAAAATCAGCAAAAATTTTTCCAAAAACCTTTATCAATAATTACCCAATTTCAAAAACTTTAGTGGTAACTCCCGAACA
>DATIRG010000265.1:0-7049 GCA_035470005.1 Lutibacter sp.
CTTAAACGAATTGACGGAAGCCGGTCCGGCATGGGCAGAAATTATTTCTTTTCCTACCGCCATATCATAAATTCCCCATTCCGGTTTAAACAATACGGTATCTTTATGCGTTACGGTGCAATTTTTAAAAGAAATGAGTAAAATCTTCCCTTTTAAATCGCGTTTTCCTGTAATTACTTCACCTTCCACTTTAATGTTTCCTTCAAAAAGCAAGGTTGTTTTTTTGCCTTCATAAATTCCGTAAACCTCCAAATCCTTCGGAAACATATCCTCAATGGCCAAATTGATGCCTTTTAATTTTCCTAACGGACTCCCGAAACCTTCTGCGTGATAATCGGTTCCGTGCCCGATTAATTCCTTGTCCCGGCTCGCCAAAGCAGTTGGTCCCGAAGTTTGGATATAAACCGGTTTTTGGTTGGCATCAACAATCACATTTGCAAAAACACCCGAAATTTGTAGTCCGGTGCTTAGTTCCACCGTGCCAATATTTTTAGATTTAATCAATTTTTGAACGCCAATCACACCGCCGGTTCTTAAGGCCATTTTATTGGCAAATTCTTCAAGAACAAAACTTAAATGCGCAAAATCGGGCGTTACAAAAAGTTGTGGCTGCGGCTTGGTGATGTCGAAATTTTGCGTCGCGGCTTCAATGGAATAAGGAACTTTTTTAACTTCATTGGTCAAACATTTTTTGCTTTCACCTATGGAAGAAAGCAATCCCGCACCATATATTTTTGGATTTTCCAAGTTTCCTATTAAACCATATTCAACCGTCCACCAATGTAAATTCCGTATTTGGGCCATTTCAGAAAGTTCGCCCATGGTATTTTGCAACTCTTCCACTTTTTGTTGCGCATTTTCAATTATTTCTTCGGAAGAATTTGGATCTTCCTTTAAAATAGAAAGCAATCGGATGGCTTCATACATCTCAAAGTCTTCCGAAGAAGAAATTGCTTTGCAGCCAATTTCACCAAAACGGCGCAAGTATTCGGCATATTCCGGATTTGCGATAATTGGTGCGTGGCCGGCGGCTTCGTGAATAATATCGGGCGCCGGCGTATATTCAAGATGGTCAATCGTTCTGATATCAGAAGCAATCACCAGCACATTGTAAGCCTGAAATTCCATAAAAGCATTGGGCGGTATAAATCCGTCCACAGAAACCGCTGCCCAGCCAATATCTTTTAAAATGCGATTCATTCCTTCCATTTTCGGAATTTCATCCTCTGAAATTCCTGTTTTTTTCAAACCTTCTAAATACGATTCATGTGCCACTTTACTCAAAAAATCAATATTCATTCGCATCACATAACGCCAAACCGCCTGGTTTTGTGCAGTATATTCCTCATAAGGCTGCTTCACAATGAACTGGTGCAAATGTTTTGGCAACCTTTCAGTCACTTTATTGAATTTAATCGTATTTTTCATTTATTGCTTTTTATGCCGTGAATTTACAATTTTTAAAAATTCTGTTGTTCGATTTATAAAAAATAACATGAGTTGCTTACATTTAGCCAAAATATAAAAAAATATGTTAAAAGGAAATTCAAAAGTAAAATTGCTGATTGGCGTTGGTATTGTGTTGTTCACGCTGTTTCAATATTATTCAAGAAGTGAAGTGAACGAATTTACAGGCAAAAAACAACATATTTCGCTGAGTACTGATGATGAAATTGCCATCGGATTGCAAAGTGCGCCAGAAATGGCAAAACAACACGGCGGTTTGCATCCCGATCAAAAATCCCAAGATTTGGTGGATCAGGTTGGCCAAAAATTGGTTCATAGCAGCGTTGCCAAAGAAACGGTTTATGCTTACGATTTTCATTTATTGGCCGATTCACAAACAATTAATGCTTTTGCGCTTCCGGGCGGACAGGTTTTTATCACTTATGCCTTATTTTCAAAATTAGAAAATGAAGACCAGCTGGCAGGCGTTTTGGGTCACGAAATTGGCCATGTGGTTGGACGCCATTCGGCAGAACGTTTGGCAAAACAAGGATTAACACAGGGAATTTTAAGCGGAGTTGCTGTTGGAATCGACCCAAACACAGCTCAGGGCGCAGCCGCCATCGCCAATGTGATCAATTTAAGCTATGGACGGGATGATGAATTGGAAAGCGATGAATTGGGCGTAAAATTTATGATTGATGCCGGTTACAATCCGGTTGAATTGATCGGCGTGATGCAAATTTTGAAAGATGCCGCAGGCCCAAACCAAACTTCAGAAAGAATGAGCACGCATCCCGATCCCGAAAACAGGATTGAAAAAATTAAGGCAGCCATTGAGAAATATAAAAAATAAACTTCTTATCTAATTTTTGAAACTTTTAACTTTTAACTTTTTTCACTCAATCGTTTTAGTAAATTTCACAAGAATTTATGACGCAATCAAAAGCGCCTCAATTGAATACTTCGTATCTTTGTGTTTTTCAAAATAAACCCGATTTTTATGCACAAAAAAGTGATTTTAATGATTTTAGACGGCTGGGGAATTACCCAGGACCCTAAAGTTTCCGCAATTTATAACGCAAAAACTTATTATATAGACAGTTTGTACGGCAAGTATCCAAATGCAAGTTTGCGCACCGACGGAGAATATGTGGGTTTGCCGGAAGGACAAATGGGAAACAGTGAAGTTGGACATATGAATTTAGGTGCCGGCAGAATTGTTTACCAAAACTTGGTTCGGGTAAATATGGCGGTTAAAAATAAAACGCTTGGGAAAGAAAAGGAATTGCTGGACGCAATTTTTTACGCAAAAGAAAATAATAAAAATATTCACTTGTTGGGATTGGTTTCCGACGGTGGAATCCATTCGCATATTGATCATTTAAAAGGATTTTTGGATGTTTTTACCGAACATAACCTGAAAAACGTGTTTCTGCATGCGTTTACCGACGGAAGGGATTGTGACCCAAAATCGGGCATCAGTTTTATCGAAACCATTCAAAATTATATGAAAGAAACCACCGGCGAATTGGCTACAATTACCGGACGATATTTTGCGATGGACAGAGACAAACGCTGGGAACGCATAAAATTGGCTTATGATGCGTTAGTAAATTCGGTAGGCGAAAAATCGACCAATGCCATTAAAAGTATAGAAGAAAGTTACGCCAATGATATAACCGATGAGTTTATCAAACCCATCATTATGACCGATGAAAATGGTCACGCAAAAACACAAATCAAGGCTGATGACGTGGTTATTTACTTCAACTACAGAACCGATAGAGGGCGCGAACTAACTGAGGTTCTTAGTCAGAAGGAACATCCGGAATTTGGGATGAAAACAATTCCTTTATATTATGTAACCTTAACCAGTTACGACGATACTTTCAAAAATGTACACATCATTTACGAAACTGACAATCTGGAAAATACATTGGGTGAAGTGCTGGAAAAAGCAGGAAAAAAACAGATCAGAATCGCAGAATCAGAAAAATATCCACACGTTACTTTTTTCTTTTCCGGCGGAAGAGAAAAAACTTTTGAAAATGAAACCCGAATTTTATGTCCGTCCCCAAAAGTAGCGACTTACGATTTAAAACCCGAAATGAGTGCTTTTGACATTCGCGATGCCATTATTCCCGAATTGGACAAAAAAGAAGTCGATTTTGTGTGTTTAAACTTTGCCAACGGTGATATGGTTGGACATACAGGCGTTATGGAAGCAGCAATAAAAGCGTGCGAAGCGGTTGATAAATGCGTGGAAGATGTTGTTGCTGCCGCATTAAAAAACGATTATACCACCATCATTATTGCCGACCACGGAAATTGCGAAACCATGATAAATCCCGACGGAACGCCAAACACTTCCCATACTACCAATCCGGTTCCTGTAATTTTGGTTGATAAAGAACTGAAACATATTGATGATGGCGTTTTAGCCGATATTGCTCCTACCATTCTGGAATTAATGGGCATAGAAAAACCGGAAGTTATGACGCGTCATTCCTTAATTTAATTTTGTAGTTTTACGGCATCTTAAATTTTACAACATGAAAAATGTATTTTATTTCATCCTTATATTAAGTACGATGAGTTGTTCTGCCCAAAAAAATATTGCAACCGCGGTAAAAGATCCTTCGGGAAATTTAATTGGCATTGCCAACAAAGAAAGTTTTCTTGAAGCACCTTTTAATGAGTGGTTCACGCCAAATTACGCTTCTTATGTAACAGACAAAGAAGTAATGGCAAAACTAACACCGCTTTTAAAAGATATCACTATAAAAGCATTTATGGGTACATGGTGCGGCGATAGCCAAGAGCAAACCCCTGTTTTTTATAAAATTTTGGATGAAGCCGGTTTTAATTATAACCATTTAGAGTTAATTACCGTAAACAGAAGCAAAGTAACTCCCGATAATTTACAGGAAGGTTTCAACATTGAAAGAGTTCCTACCTTTATTATTTATAAAAACGACAAAGAAATTGGTCGTTTTGTTGAATATCCAAGAGAATCTGTTGAAGCCGATTTGTTGAAAATAGTTAGCGGCCAACCTTACAAACATTCTTACGAATAGGCCCAAAAAAAATTAAAAGCATAAAGGTGAAAGTTTAGATTAATTTTAAACTTTCACCTTTATTTTTTGAACAGACAGGTTGCAATCTGTCAATACTTTCTGATTAAATTCCCTTTCGAAATATAGGGACTTAATCCAAATCCTGAAGTTCCCCAAGTTGTTTTAATATTTCAAAAGTTTTTGCGGCTTCTTCTTCATTGATGGTTGAAATTGCTGCGCCTACATGAACCAACACATAATCGCCTACACTGGCTTCTGGAACCAAGGTTAGGCTCACTTCTTTTATGATTCCGTCAAAAGACACTTTTCCCATTCTAAAAGTTTCATCCAACTGAGAAGTAATTGCTATTAATTTTCCGGGAATTGATAAACACATTTGATTTACGATTTATGAATTTTGAATGTTGGATTTTGAATTTTGAATTTAATCTTTCAACTTTTTTAACCAGTTATACCAAGCTTTCATTCCTTTGCCCGTAATTGCGGAAACTTCGAAAAACAGCAATTTTGGATTTACCTGCAGCGCATATTTTTTTATATTTTCAACATCGACGTTTACGTAAGGCAGCAAGTCTATTTTGTTGATAATACAAATATCCGAAGTGTGAAACATATCAGGATATTTGATTGGCTTGTCTTCTCCTTCAGTAGTGCTAATGATGACAACGCGTTTGTTTTCGCCCAGATCAAACATGGACGGACAAACCAAATTGCCCACATTTTCTATCATTAAAACCGAATTGTCCTTCACGTTTAACTGTTTAACAGCTTCGTAAACCATATCACTTTCCAAATGGCAGCCTTTTCCTGTATTTATTTGAATTACAGGAACATCGAGTGCAGCAATTCTGTTGGCATCATTTAAGGTTTGCTGATCGCCTTCAATAACATAAAACGAAATCTCCCCTTTTAAATCGGCCAAAGTGCGTTCCAAAAGCGTAGTTTTTCCTGAACCCGGCGAACTTACCAAGTTAAGTGCAAATATATTTTTTGCGTCAAAATAGCCCCTGTTTCTGGCGGCCAAAAGCTGGTTGTTTTGAAGAATGTCCTGCTCAATTTTTAACACTTTGTGATTGTGGTCGTGTTCATGAGTATGTGAATGATCATCGTGATGATGTTCCTCATGTGAATGGGAATGACCGTCGTGATGATGGTGTTCCCCGTGAGAATGATGTTTTTCTCCAGGTTTTGAAATAACCGGACCGTTATCTTCGGTGCCGCAGCCACAAGTTCCACACATAATTAATTAAGTTTTAAATGACTTCCAATGCTTTTACCCGCAATTCTTTTCCCTGCAAAATACCTTTAAAATAACTTTGGCAATAGGGACACGGATCATATAAATTTTCCATTTCAAATTCTGTGTCGCAATCAACGCACTTTCCTTTTCCTTTTATTATAACAATTTCTTTTTCGGCAAACTCAAGCACCGTATCCTTAATGGCCGAGTCCCAAATAAAATTTAAAGAATCAAGTTCAACACCCGACAAAACACCTATTTCAAGTTCAATTTTTGTAACGCGGATTGCCTTTGCTTTCGCCGTTTCATCCTCGGCAATTTTAACAATTCCCAATGCTATAGATAACTCGTGCATACTTTAAAAAGCGTTTATAATCAAATTTACAAATTATCTCCAAATAAATTGAAATAACTGAATTTTCCTTCGCTATTTTTATTTGGTTTAAATAAGCATTAGGAGCTAATTTTTCTTATTTTAAAACATTCTAAATTAGGTAGTTATGTTAAATTTATCCAAAATAATTTGTACTTTAGATTTGTGCTTATTTCAAACGTGAAGCACATGAGTAAAAAGTCTTTTTCATTACTTAATAACTTTGCTTATGCCTACCGAAATCGAAAAACGAGACACCTATTACGAAAGCATCATAAAACAAGGTTACAGCCGTAGAGATTTTCTAAAATTTTCTACTTATATGGCTGCTTTTATGGGCCTGGAATCTACTATGGTTGGACAAATAGCGGAATCTTTGGAAAAAACACCAAGAATACCAATTATTTGGGAACATTACCAAGAATGCACATGTTGCAGTGAATCTTTTATAAGGTCGAACCACCCTATTGTGGCCGATATTATTTTAGACAAAATCTCCTTGGATTACACCTTAACTTTAATGGCAGCTTCCGGACATCAGGCTGAAGCGGCAAAAAAAGCGGTTATGGACAAATACAAAGGCGAATACATTCTTTGTGTTGAAGGTTCTATTCCTTTAGGGGATGACGGAAATTATTGTTGTATTGCAGGAAAATCGGCAAAAGAAACATTTTTGGAAGCTGCTGCTGGCGCAAAAGCAATTATTGCTTGGGGAAGCTGTGCTTCTAACGGATGTGTACAAGCCGCAAAACCAAATCCAACTGGCGCAACACCTATTCATAAAATCGTAAAAAACAAACCAATTATAAGAGTTCCCGGCTGTCCGCCAATTGGTGAAGTGATGGCAGGCGTTATTATGCACGTGGTTGCTTTTGGAAGGTATCCTGAATTGGACAGATTGGGAAGACCA
>DATIRG010000266.1:0-7206 GCA_035470005.1 Lutibacter sp.
AAAACAAGCGTGACTTACATTGCAGCGTCCGCCACCCGAAACTTTTACTTTTTGCAAAACATTTGGGCTTCCTTCTAAAATAATAACTTCCAAATCAGGATGCATTTCCGCGGCATTGATGGCAGCAAAATAGCCGGCTGCGCCTCCTCCAATAATGATAAATTTCTTTTGCATAATTATAGCTCCAAAACCATTTTTTGATAAGGAATAACAGTTGAAAAACCTTTTTTATTAAAATAATTTAGGCTATCCTCATTTCCGGTAGCCAAAATAAAATCGCCGCCCCAAGCGCCCAAACTTTTCGTTTGTCCGAAATAATCGGAAAATAATTCAGACTGAATAGGTTTTAATTGAATTGTTTTGGAAACGATTTGCTCATGTTCCTTCATCAATTTTTCAAAATCAGATAATTTTTTACAGCTTAAAAAAGCTTCAGACAATTCGGATATTTGTTTGATTTCTGAAGTCAGATTTCCCTTCATTTTTTTATAACGTTCAATGCCTTCGCGACTGTTTTGTTTTTTATTCAAATGCACAAAATACAGTTGATCCCTAAAATTCGGATTGAAATTCACTTCTTCAACAATAATTTCTGAAGGATTTTTAGTAAATAAAATGGGCGAATTGTGTTGTGCGCAGGCAATGTCGTAACCGCTTCCTCCAAAAGTATTTTCCAATAATTTATAAGGATTTATTTTTGCCCAATTTGCGATGTTGTTTATTAAAGTTGAAGAAGATCCCAATCCCCAGTTTTTAGGAAAATCCAATTTTGTTTTCACTAAAAATCCCTTTTCCGAATTTAAAAAAGCCGGATTCAACTTTCGGGTTTCTCTTAAAATTTTATGTAAATTTTCAGCAATCGTGTCTTTTCCTCCATCTTCATTGGCGTCAAATGTCGCGTTGGCCAATCTCAATTTAGGCAAATCGAAAATTGCTTCGAGCCAGCATTCTCCATTTTCATCAAAACTTTGCCAAATTAATTGTGGTTCCTGAATGGACTCAACACTTAAATCTTGTCCGTATTTGGTTGGAACCGCTAAAGATTTTGCGCCATCGAGCACAAAGTATTCGCCGGTAATCAGTAATTTTCCATTGCTGAAGTAATTATTTGTCATTGTCCTGCAACAGTTTGTTATAAGCTTCAACCACGGCATTGTGCGTAATTGTCTTGTGCTCAAAATAGTCAATTAAAAAGGCTTTTTCCTTGTTGCTGGCACCCAATTGTTTGATAATATTTGTCAAATGCATTTTCATGTGTCCTTTTTGAATTCCAGCAGTTGTCAATGCGCGTAGAGCAGCAAAATTTTGCGCCAACCCGGCTACGGCAATAATTTCCATCAATTCTTTTGCAGAAGGATTTCCCAACAATTGCAAGGACAATTTCGACAAAGGATGTAAGGACGTTAATCCGCCCACAGTTCCCACAGCCAAAGGAATATCAATCCAAAACTTAAAAATTCCGTTTTCGATGCTGGCATTTGTAAGGCTTTTATATTTTCCTGAGCGCGCGGCAAAAGCGTGAACTCCGGCTTCAATAGCTCTGAAATCGTTTCCGGTAGCGATTACAACGGCGTCAACGCCATTCATAATTCCTTTATTATGTGTAACTGCTCTGTGCGGTTCCGCATTGGCAATTTGTATGGCCTGCACAAACTTTTGAGCAAAAGCTGCTGAATTTTCAGCATATAAATCATCCACATTGCAACTTACTTCCGCATGAACCAAACATTCAGGAACATAATTGGATAAAATACTCATCACAATTTGGATGTCTTCTTTCTCAAATTCCTTTGCAATTACTTCCAAGCAAGAATTTATAAAATTCGCGCCCATACTGTCGGCAGTTTCAAAAGTGACATGTATTTGGTAATAATTTTCAAGTTCTGCAGTTTTATCACGCAATTCTATGTCCAAAATACCGCCACCACGCTTACGCATATTTTTGGTAATGGCTTTGGTCACTTCGAAAAATTGCGGCTTTTTTTCATTGAAATAATTTTCAAGCGCCTTTTTATCGCCTTCGTACATAAAATGAACCTGTCCGATTTTAGTGGTGGAAATAACGGTGGCTTTAAATCCGCCACGTGTGCTCCAAAATTTTGCCACCAAAGAAGCTGCTGCCACCACCGAACTTTCTTCAATAACCAATGGAATGGTGTATTTTTTTCCGTTAATCACAAAATTTGGGGCAACTCCAAATGGCAAATAATAATTGGTTAAGGTATTTTCAATAAAATCATCGTGCAAATTCTGTAATATTTCATTCTGATTCCAATACTGCAACAAAACCTGTTTGGCCTTCTTGTCATTATTGAAGAAATGAGACATCAGCCAATCTATTTTTTCAAGCTTGGTCAATTTTGAAAACCCATTAACGTTTTTTGACATTTTTGACTAATTTTTATGAATGCCACAAAGATAATTTATTAAATAGAAAATACTGCACATTCAGATATTGTTAATTTTAATGACATTTTTCATACGTGATTTGCTAAATTTTTCTTAAACTTGACAATTATTTTAAGAACTCATAATTAAATGAAAAAAATCCTTATTATTTTTATTGCCATCACCTCTTTGGCAACAGCACAAAAAAAAGACATCGCTTTAGAAGAAATTTGGAATGGCTCGTTTTCAACAGAACGCATGAATTCGCTAAACTCCATGAATGGCGACTTTTATTCCTTGCTGAATTTTGATAGAAACACCAGAAGCACCACAGTTGATAAATACAGTTACGCTACCTTGGAAAAGGTTGAAACCATTGTAAACAGCAAAGATTTAGGCGAAATTAACTATTTTGAAAGCTACGCTTTTAATAATGACGAAACCAAGTTGTTGTTGGGCGTTGAGGAAGAATCAATTTACAGACATTCGAGTTTGGGCGTTTTTTACGCATACGATCTGACTTCAAAATCACTGCAATTAATCGACAAAGAAAAAATTCAGGAACCAACTTTTTCTCCCGACAGCAAAAAGGTGGCTTATGCCAAAAACAACAATATATTTATTAAAAATTTAGAAACCAACGAGGTAGTGCAGGTCACTTCCGACGGAAAAAAGAATGAGATTATCAACGGTATTTGCGACTGGGTTTATGAAGAAGAATTTTCGTTCGTCAGGGCTTTTGAATGGAGCGCGGACAGCAAAAGTATTGCGTTTTTAAGGTTTGATGAAACCGAAGTGCCAACCTTCTCCATGGATATTGTGGGCAGCGAATTATATCCAACCCAGCAAGTTTTCAAATATCCGAAAGCCGGTGAAAAAAACTCTATTGTAACACTAAATATTTACAATGTGGCCGCTGCCAAAACCACAAAAATGGATCTTGGCAATTATGAGTACATTCCAAGAATTAAATGGACCAACAATCCTGAAATTTTATCCGTTATCACCTTAAACAGACATCAAAATGATTTAAAATTAGTTGCGGTGAATGCTGTGAATTTTACTTCAAAAATATTGTTGAATGAAGTTGACAAAGCGTTTGTGGACATTCAAGACAATCTGACTTTTTTAACCGACAACAGTTTTATCTGGACCAGTGAAAAAGGCGGTTTTAACCATATTTATCATTATTCAAAAGAAGGCAAACTCATCAACCAGGTTACAAAAGGAAACTGGGAAGTGACAAGTTTTTATGGCGTAAATGAAAAAAGTAAAACCGTTTATTATCAATCGGTTGAAGATGGCGCCATCAACAGAACTATTTATTCCATCAAATTAAACGGAACCGCCAAAAAGCGATTGACAAATGCATCGGGAACAAACGAAGCATCCTTCAGCAAAAATTTAAATTATTTCATAAATACTTTTTCTGATGCCAATACGCCGCTAATTTACACGCTTCATCAAAGCAATGGAAATCAGCTGAAAGAAATTTTAAACAACAACAAACTTTCTCAAAAATTAGCCAACTACAACACTTCAAAAAAGGAATTTTTTGTGTTGAGCACCAAAAATGGCGATTTCAATGCCTGGATGATCAAACCAACCAATTTTGATGCCGCCAAAAAATATCCGGTATTTATGACACAATATTCTGGTCCGGGCTCGCAATCGGTGAGCAATACCTGGAATGCTGCCAACGATTATTGGTATCAGCATTTGGCAGAAAAAGGCTATATTGTTGTTTGTGTTGACGGCAGAGGAACTGGTTTTAAAGGAGCAGATTTCAAAAAAGTTACCTACAAGGAATTAGGGAAATACGAAGTTGAAGACCAGATTGAATCGGCCAAAGAACTTGGAAAACGATCATATGTTGATGCAAGCGAAATCGGAATTTGGGGATGGAGTTACGGCGGATTTATGTCGGCAAACTGCTTATTTAAAGGAAATGACGTTTTTAAAATGGCCATTGCTGTGGCACCGGTAACCAGCTGGCGATTTTATGATTCCATTTATACGGAACGTTATATGCAAACGCCGCAAGAAAACGCAAGCGGTTACGATGAAAATTCACCGCTGAATTTTGCCGATTTATTAAAAGGAAATTTCCTTTTGGTTCATGGAAGCGGCGATGACAATGTTCATGTCCAAAACACAATGCGCTTAACAAATGCCTTGGTAGAAGCAAATAAACTTTTTGATTTGGCTATATATCCCGACAGAAATCACGGAATTTACACCGGAAAAAATACAAGGCTTCATTTGTACGAAAAAATGACTAGATTTATCGAAGAAAATTTAATCAGAAAAACAACAAATACTGAACTTTAATTAACCAAAACTATTTTTAAATTTTTTAACCTAAAACAATTATTATGGCTGACAAAACAATAAAAGAAGGACATCCAAAAGCGCTCTATACGCTGTTTGCAACCGAAATGTGGGAACGTTTCAGTTACTATGGAATGCGCGCGTTATTAACGCTTTATCTAACAGCAGAACTTGCGAACGGAGGATTTGGATTAAACAGGGAAGAATCATTGGCGATTTATGCCATATTTACAGGTTTGGTTTATTTAACGCCAATTTTAGGCGGTTGGGTGGCCGATAGTTTTTTAGGTAAACGAAAAACAGTGTACATTGGAGGTTTGGTAATGGCTGTTGGACAGTCTTTGCTAGCTGCCAGTGCCTTTTTGGTAAGTTCTGTAGATGCTGAAACGCGTCTTTTTATGTTCAACTTTGGTTTGGGTGTACTTATTATTGGTAACGGATTTTTTAAACCAAATATTTCAACCATTGTAGGTGAATTTTACGATGATAACGATCCTAGAAAAGACTCGGCTTTCAATATTTTCTATATGGGAATCAACCTTGGCGCTATTTTAGGACCGTTTATCGCAGGTGCTTTAGGTGAAAACGTTTCTTGGGGTTACGGTTATTTAGCAGCTTCAGTAGGTATGATTGTTGGCGTTCTTTGGTTAAAATTTAATGAACGCGATCTTGAACAAAAAGGGCTTCCGCCTAATTCTCCGGCAGACAAATTTGTATTGGACGGCAAAGACTGGCGCGATATCATAATTTATGCCATTGCCTTGGTTGTTGCCACTTTGGCCATCATTTTCGTATGGAGAATGTTGCCTGATAACGTAGCAAGTATTATCACTTATATTGGTTTTGCAGCTCTGGTACTTGGATTAGGGTATACCATTAAAAAAGGAACAAACGGCTCGGCGGAATGGACGCGTATGATTGTAATTTTGGTGCTTGCATTTTTCAACATTGCTTTTTGGGCGGGATTTGAACAAGCCGGCGGTACAATGAACTTATTTGCAAAAGAAAATACAGACCGACTTTTATTTGGCTGGGAAGTTCCTGCTTCTTGGTATCAAAATATTAATCCGCTTGCCATCTTGATTTTTGCACCTATTTTTTCTGTAATGTGGCTGAAACTTGATGCAATGAAATTTAACCCAAGAACGCCGTTGAAATTTGCTATCGGATTGTTTTTAGGTGCTTTGGCATTTTTTATTATGACACAAGCAAGCAATGCTGCCGATGGCGGAAATTTAGTTTCACCTTGGTGGTTGGTTGTAGTTTATGTTGTTTTAACTTTTGGTGAATTGATGTTATCGCCTATCGGACTATCTATGATCACAAAATTGGCACCGAAAAAATTGGTTTCGGTGGTCATGGGATTGTGGATGGCGAGTTTTGCCGCAGGTAACTATTTGGCTGGGATGCTGGAAAGTATTTTACATAAATATGATTTCCCTTTGTATCCTTTTATTACCGGATTAATGTTGGCTTCAGGAGTTTGCCTGTTGGTATTGTCTCCATTCTTAAACAAAGCGATGAAAGGAATCCACTAAAATATGATCACAAATCAATTATTTTAATAAAAAAGCTCAGATAATTAGATTGTCTGGGCTTTTTTATGCTTTACAATAACCATTAAAATTCACTAATATGAATACAAAAAAAAAATCTTTTTTTGGCGTTATGAAATCCTATAACAGCAACTTTTGGATAGCCAGTATGATGGAGCTGTTTGAACGTTGGGCCTGGTATGGAATGTTTGCTGTTTTGGCACTTTATTTAACAGGTTCTACTGATGAAGGCGCTTTGGGATTTTCACATATTGAAAAAGGCCAGATAATGGGCGTTGTTACCGCAATTTTATATTTTCTGCCAATAATAACAGGTGTAATAGCCGATAAAATTGGGTACAAACTTTCCCTGACCATAGCTTATGTTTTATTAGGCACAGGCTATTATTTTATGGGTGAAGTCACCAGTTTTTCATCAGTATTTTTAGTTTTTTTATGGGTTGCCGTAGGTGCAGCGATGTTTAAACCTGTGGCTTCTGCCATAATCACAAAAAACACCGACAAATCAAATTCTACGCTAGGTTTTGGGATTTTTTATATGATGGTAAATATTGGCGGGTTTGTAGGTCCGGCATTTTCTTCAACCCTAAGAACACAATTCGGATGGAAAATTGTTTTTCTTCAAGCGGCCATTGTGATCGGAATAAATCTGATTATTTTATTGTTGTTTTTCAAAGAAGGCGAAAGAATAAAAAAACAGGAAACTATTGGAGAAGCTGTTTTGAGTTCTGTAAAAAATATTTGGGAAGCCGTTAAAGACACACGTCTTTCTGTTTTATTGGTTATTATGATTGGCTTTTGGACGATGTTTAACCATTTATTTTATACGCTTCCGACTTTTATTGAAGATTGGGTAAACACTAGAGCATTACACGATTCCATCGCACAAGTTTCTCCTTGGCTTGCAAGTTTTATGAGTGGCGGCGGAGAT
>DATIRG010000267.1:0-1659 GCA_035470005.1 Lutibacter sp.
ACCAAATCCTCTTAATTTGGATTTTTGTCGGATTGGGAATTTCTGGCATTTATTACAACAAAGTCAACGAATTATACAAAGAGGCGAGCAATGCCAAAGACACTTTTAAGCAATACCACAAATTGTTGGGTGAAATCGAAACAGCCTCGTTTGAATCACAAATTTTGAAGGAAAAGCAAATGGAAATCCAGACGGAATCCCAGAAAGCATCTTTGATTTTCGCCAAATTTTCTAAAATACTGGACGCTTTCGACCAGCGCAATAACCTGATTATCGCTTTTTTTGGAAATGCTTTTTTATTGCGCGATTTGAAATTGTCACATAATCTGGAAAAATGGATGGACAGTTATAAAACCAAAGTGGCGGATTGGATCAATGTGATCGCTTTTTTTGATGCGCAAAATTCCCTGGCAAATTTTGCTTTTAACCATCCAAATTATGTTTTTCCCGAAATTGTGCAACATAAAAATGTAATTGCTGCCCAGAATTTAGGACATCCGTTATTGAAAGTTTTGCAGCGCGTTGACAATGATTTTACCATTGAAAACCAGCAATTTTTTATTGTTACGGGTGCAAATATGGCTGGAAAAAGCACTTTTTTAAGAACGGTTTCCTTGTCTATAGTGATGGGAAATATGGGCTTACCGGTTTGTGCGTCAGCATTCAGGTATTCGCCCATAAAATTGATTACCAGTATGCGAACTTCAGATTCTTTGGCCGACAATGAATCGTATTTCTTTTCTGAATTGAAACGATTAAAATTTATCGTTGACGAAATTAAAAATGAAGATTATTTTATCATTTTGGATGAAATTTTAAAAGGAACAAACAGCACAGACAAAGCGATTGGTTCCAAAAAATTTGTCCAGAAATTAGTCAGTTCAAAATCGACCGGAATTATTGCCACGCACGATTTAAGTTTGTGTGAAATAGAAAAGGAAATGCCAGAAGTTCAAAACTATTATTTTGATGCGGAAATTATCAATGATGAATTATTTTTCGATTACAAACTGAAAGAAGGAATTTGCAAAAATATGAATGCTTCTTTTCTGCTGAAGAAAATGGAAATTATATAGAAATTCCTATCCCCAACCCTTTCCGAAGGAAAGGGAGTCAAATCCTATTAATTTATTTAGCCATTGTGGTTAGGGGGCTAAGGATGCGAATTCACCCAAACTTCACCGTCGTTAAAATGCTCTTTTTTCCATATTGGAACCGTTTCTTTTAAGGTATCAATGGCAAATTCACAGGCTTCAAAAGCAGCTTTTCTGTGGGCAGAAGAAACAGCGATAATCACAGGGATATCACCAATTTGCAATTCACCAACCGCATGATGAATGGCTATTTTATGGATTTGAAACTTTTCCAAAGCCAAATCTGCAATTTTTTGCATTTCCTTTAAAGCCATTGGCTCATAAGCACTGAAATCCAGTAAAGAAACCTCCTTATTTTTGGTTGAATTCCGAACAGTGCCCACAAATAAGGCAATGCCGCCACAAGCAGCATCCTGCACAAAATCATAACAATTCTGAACCTTTAATTTTTCCGAAGTAATTAAAACAGCCGTGTTTTTCATAATTAATTTTTTATTTCCACTCGGGATCAAGAGGTTTTATCCTCCGCTTACCGGTGGAATGATTGCAACCACATCATTTTCTT
>DATIRG010000268.1:0-5594 GCA_035470005.1 Lutibacter sp.
CATAATCTTCAATCAGTTTTGACTTTTTTGAAGCTTCAACAGCCAAAACATCACATCGTTCATGTTGCATATGGTTGTTGTGCCCTTTAACCCATTCAAATTTTGTGTTATTCGGATTGTAGATGGCTAAAAATCGTTTCCACAAATCGGGATTTTTAACGCCTTTAAATTGTTTTTTATGCCAGCCAAACAACCATTTTATTTCAACGGCATCCACCACATATTTTGAATCGGAAAAAATAGTGATATCCACATCAGTGGTTTTCATGTTTTCAAGCGCAACAATTACTGCCAGCAATTCCATGCGGTTGTTGGTGGTTTTTTTAAAGCCTTCAGAAAACTCTTTTCGGTAGCGTTTACCAACCCATTCCATTACAATTCCATAGCCGCCCGGTCCCGGATTTCCACTGCAGGCGCCATCAGTATAGATATGTACTTTGGGTTTATCGGCCATTTTCTAAAATCACTTTTTCAATCACTTTCGGAAAGTATTCATATTCTAATTTATGAATTTTCTCAGCAACGTCATCTGCAGAATCGCTTTCCAAAACCTCAAAACTTTTCTGAAAAATAATGGCGCCTTCATCATAATTTTCATCGACATAATGAATGGTAATGCCGGTTTGTTTTTCCTTATTTTCAACTACAGCATTGTGCACATGCATTCCGTACATACCCTTTCCGCCATATTTTGGCAACAAAGCAGGATGAATATTAATGACTTTATTTGGAAATGCTTCAATAATCTTTGCGGGGATTTTCCATAAAAAACCAGCCAAAATCACATAATCTGCATTTTCCTTCAAAAGATTTAACACTTCATCGGTCTCAACAAAATCATTTTTATCAAAACTTTTGTTTGGTATTTTTAATCGGGTGGCACGTTCTAAAACTTTGGCTTCTTTTTTATTGGACAATACCAGATCCACCGATATTGCATCGCTGTTTTTAAAATAGTTGATGATGTTTTCAGCATTGGTGCCGGATCCTGAGGCCAGTATGGCAATACGTTTCATTAAGAAAAATTATTATCTCGGTTGAAACAACAAATAAAATGAATTAAACCCAACTATTATGGGGTAAATAGAAAAACTTTGCCTATTTTTAAAACATTGAATTTGATCTTTTATGAATTAAAAGATTTTGATTTAAATAAAGTTTTATATTTTTGCCGAGTAATTAAATTTAAAATAAAAGAATTATGTCAGACATTGCATCAAGAGTAAAGGCCATTATCGTAGATAAATTGGGCGTTGACGAAAATGAAGTAACAACAGAAGCTAGCTTTACTAACGACTTAGGAGCAGACTCACTTGATACTGTTGAGTTAATCATGGAATTCGAAAAAGAATTTGATATTCAAATTCCAGACGATCAAGCAGAGAACATTGGCACAGTAGGTCAAGCAATTAGCTACATAGAAGCCGCAAAAAAGTAATTTAACATATGGAGATTAAACGAGTTGTTGTAACTGGACTTGGTGCATTAACGCCTATTGGTAATAATATTGAAGAATTTTGGAACGGGCTTGTTAACGGTGTTAGCGGGGCAGCTCCAATAACTCATTTCGATGCAACCAAGTTCAAAACTCGTTTTGCCTGTGAACTCAAAAATTTCGACATTACGGAGTTTTTTGACAGAAAAGAGGCCCGTAAAATGGATCGATTCACGCAGTACGCTATGGTTGCTGCTGATGAAGCTATTGTAGATTCAAAATTAGATTTAGAAAAAGTCGATAAAGATCGTGTTGGCGTTATTTGGGGCGCAGGAATTGGTGGACTGGAAACTTTTCAAAATGAAGTTTTAAGTTTTGCTGAAGGCGATGGCACTCCAAGATTCAATCCCTTCTTTATTCCTAAAATGATCGCGGACATTGCTCCCGGTCAAATTTCTATCAGATATGGGTTTAGAGGTCCAAACTTTGCAACGGTATCTGCCTGTGCATCTTCCTCAAACGCAATAATTGATGCCTTAAACTACATTCGCTTAGGTCATGCCGATGTGATGGTTTCTGGCGGCTCAGAAGCAACAATTACCATTGCGGGAATTGGAGGATTTAACGCCTTACAAGCACTTTCAACAAGAAATGACGATCCGTCAACTGCGTCAAGACCATTTGACAAAGACCGAGATGGTTTTGTTTCGGGAGAAGGAGCGGGCGCACTTATTTTAGAAGAATACGAACACGCAAAAGCAAGAGGCGCAAAAATTTACGCTGAACTTGCAGGCGGCGGATTATCTGCCGATGCCTATCACATCACAGCACCACATCCGGAAGGATTGGGCGCTATCAATGTGATGAGAAACTGCTTAAGAGATGCGGGTTTAAATCCGGAAGACGTTGACGCTATCAATATGCACGGAACTTCAACGCCGCTTGGCGATATTGCAGAAACAAAAGCAATTTTAGAAGTTTTTGGAGAACACGCGTATAGCATAAACATCAATTCAACCAAGTCAATGACTGGCCATTTATTAGGTGCTGCCGGTGCTGTTGAGGCAATTGCCTCAATTTTAGCCATAAAATATGGAATTGTGCCACCTACCATCAACCATTTTACGGATGATGATCAAATTGACAGTAAATTAAACTTTACATTCAACAAAGCGCAAAAACGCGATGTAAAAGTTGCCATGAGCAACACTTTTGGATTTGGAGGACACAATGCCTGTGTGCTCTTTAAAAAACTTGATTAACAGCAATACTGAATGGGTTTCATTCGAAAAATAATTACTTCTCGTCCAAAGAAAAGTGAGGACGTTTTTTACACCGATTTAACCAAAATATTAGGATTTAAGCCTAAAAACATCTCTTTTTATCAAAAAGCATTCGTGCACCGCTCCATTAAAGAGTTTGATAAAAATACCGGATTTCCTTTAAATTACGAACGTTTGGAATTTTTGGGAGACGCGATGCTCAGCTCCATCATTGCCGCACATTTATTTCAGGTAGTTCCATCGGGCGATGAAGGTTATTTAACCCAAATGCGTTCAAAAATTGTAAGCAGGGAACATCTTAACGAACTTGGAAAAGATTTGGATTTGTTGCGTTTTATCAGAAGCAACGTCATCCTTTCAAACTTTGGGGAAAATGTACACGGAAATATCTTTGAAGCCTTAATTGGTGCTATTTATCTTGACAGAGGCTATACTTACTGCGAAAAATTCATCAGCAAAAGAGTTATCGTTCCTTATGTTGACATTCTTAAACTTGAAGGTAAAATCACGAGTTACAAGAGTCTGTTTATAGAATGGTGCCAAAAGAAAAAGAAAGAATTGGTTTTTGAGGTTTATGAAGATTCCGGAAACGACGTCATAAAACAATTTAGCGTAAAACTCTTTTTAAACGGCGAACTCGTTTCCAAAGGCAGGGCAACTTCAAAGAAAAAAGCAGAAGAAGTTGCAGCCAAAAGAGCTTACTATGCTTTTCAAAACGAAATTACGTTAAGCTAACAGTTTTTACGAATACGATTTCGTAATATTATTAGTTACTGAACTTAAACAATGGTATTTTTGCCAAACTAAATTATCCTGCTTTTATGCAACTATTATCGTTTGATTTAGAAGAAGATTATTCATTAATTGGCATTCATTCAACTGAGGAAGATTACAGATTGGCTTATCTTTTAAACAGCCATCTAAAATTTAAATTGACACGGTATAAAGATCATTTAGATTTTCAAGACTCAACTGCTGAATTTCCATTGTTTGAATATAAAGACGAATTAAATTTTATAAATTACTATTTAATTAATAATAAATATACAGCGCTTGTTGACAACCAATATCAAGAAGGTTTATTTGGCGGAAATTACAGCACGACTTCTTATTTAATTCCCGAAAAAAAGAAAGTTGACTTTTTTTTTAAAATTGAAGGATGTAATAATGAAGATTTTATTCAAAATTTAGTGTTGGAACTTAATAAAATAAGTCAAATAATAACCTCATATGCAATTGAGACAACAACCTTAAAATCGAAAGAAAATCTCATATTTTAATTATGGCAAACAATAGAAAACGAACAAAAATTGTAGCAACATTAGGACCTGCCTGCAACTCTGCAGAAATTATGGAACACATGATGGAAGCCGGCGTAAATGTATTCCGGGTTAATTTTTCACATGCCGATTATGCCGATGTTGAAGAAAAAATTAAAATAATCAGAGAAATTAACGTGCGTCGGGGTTTTCACGTGGCGGTTTTAGCCGATTTACAAGGCCCAAAATTACGCGTTGGCGTCATGGGTGAAGGCGTATTTCTAAATATTGGCGACACATTTACCTTTACCACCGTAAAGTGTGAAGGAACACAAGAAAAAGCCTTTATGACCTATAAGAGATTCCCTAAAGACGTTCAGGTTGGGGAACATATTTTGGTCGATGATGGAAAATTATTATTTGAAGTAACCGCAACAGACAGAGATACGCAAGTCACCACAAAAGTATTGCGCGGCGGAAAATTAAATTCCAAAAAAGGGGTAAACTTGCCAAACACAAAAATATCCTTGCCGGCGCTTACTAAAAAAGACATTGAAGATGCCTTGTTCGCCATTAAAATGGAAGCCGACTGGATTGCACTTTCTTTTGTAAGAACTGCGGAAGATTTAATTCAGTTAAGGGATCTAATCGCAGCAAATTCTCCACATAAAATTCCGATTATTGCAAAAATTGAAAAACCTGAAGCAGTTGCAAACATTGATAAATTAACGCCTTATTGCGATTGTTTAATGGTTGCCCGCGGCGATTTGGGTGTTGAAGTTCCAATGGAAGAAGTTCCGTTAATTCAAAAAAGGCTGGTTTTGAAAGCTAAAAGAGCGCATATTCCGGTAATCATTGCTACGCAAATGATGGAAACAATGATCACCAATCAGGTGCCAACAAGAGCCGAAGTTAACGATGTGGCAAATTCCATTATGGATGGTGCTGATGCCGTAATGCTATCCGGTGAAACATCTGTAGGCGCATTTCCTTTGGAAGTGATTAAACAAATGCGAAGAATTATTGAAAGCGTTGAAAATTCGCCTTTAATCAAAATTCCAGATCAAAACATGGGATGCGTTAACGAGCGTTACATCACAAAAGTAATATGCCATCAGGCAGCCATACTTGCTGATACTATTTCTGCGGAAGTGATTACAACTTTAACAGATACGGGATACACCGCTTTCCATATTTCATCTTGGAGGCCAAAATCGAATATTTTGGTATTTTCATCAAACAGAAGAATTTTGGCGATGCTCAATTTATTATGGGGCGTAAAAGGCGTTTTTTACGACCGTTTTGTGAGCACCGATGAAACCATTGAAGACATTAACAGAATGGCACACGAAAGAGGCTATATAAAAGAAGGCGATTTTGCCATAAATATCACTTCAATGCCCGTTAAAGAAAGAGGAATGGCAAACACGCTGCGTGTTACCCAATATAAATAAAACTCTAATTACCTAAAGTTTGGAGTAATTGAGTTAGAAAATAAAATTAACCAAAAAACAGTCTAATTTTTATCAAAATTAGACTGTTTTTTTTGGCATCATATTAATAACTATTTACTTTTCAATATCGCATACAAGCCAAAAGAAGCCAGCCAATGGGCAC
>DATIRG010000269.1:0-3159 GCA_035470005.1 Lutibacter sp.
AAAATGCTGATGATGTTCTGCAAAATACTATTCTAAGAATTTACAAAAGCCTGCCAAATTTTCAACAATAAAGCAGTGTGCATACTTGGATGTATCGTATCGCCTACAATGAATCGCTGCGGTTTCTAGAAGAAAATAAAAAAAAGTATCATTTATCGTTGGATGATGTTGGTAATAAATATTTAAATAATTTGGTGGATGATGCCTTTTTTGAAGGTGATGAAATCCAATTAAAACTTCAGCGAATTTTATCCGAATTACCCGAAAAAGAACGTCAAATATTTCAAATGAAGTATTATGACGATTTGAAATTTCGTGAAATGGAAGAAATTTTAGGAATTAAAGAAGGCACTTTAAAGTCTTCTTATTATAACACAGTCAAACATATTGAAAAAAATATGCTGGCTGTTGAACTTTTGTCAAATAACAAGGTCTAAGTATATACCATGAAAAAAACAAACAATCATATGGATTCAAAATTACAAACTGGCAGTCAAATTACATTTGACGACAAAATGCATAAAAAGCATTCATCAGCATTGGGTTTTCAAGTTCCTGAAGATTATTTTTCTAAATCTAAAATGGAAATATTGGAAAAGGTTTCAATCCAAAAAGAGCAAAGGTTTAACATCTTTTCAAGAAAAAGAATTTTTTGGGCTGCAGCAGCAACCATTGCGATTATTGTTGCCCTTACGGTTTTTAAGCCGAACGTGCTTCCATCATTTAACAATGTTCCTGAAATTGTTTCAGACACCATCGATCAGTTACAAAATAACAATTTAGCACAAGGAGAATTTAAGGAGGACGATATTTTAATAACCTCTCTTTTTGTTCCGGACAATGAAATCGACGAATTTGTGAATGACTACGTCTTGGAGGAATTGGTTTATGAAGAAGTGTTGGCCAATAATAATTAATTTTTCAAAATTTTAAACTTTGAAGTAAAGTTCAGGTCTAAACAGTAGAACGTTCAGTAAAAATATTAATCATATAAAAATTAAAAAAATGAAATCAATAAAAATAATCGCTTTAGTGGCATTTGGACTACTGCTTGGAATTTCAAGCGCAGAAGCACAGCAAAATCAAAATAGAGGGAAAAACATGAACAAAGCTGCGGTAGAAACGATGACAGCTCAGCAAAAACAATTGATTCAGGAACAAAGAGACAGAATCAAAGAAAAAAGAGAATTGTTCAGAGCAAGTTTAACCGAAGCGCAATTGGCTATTTTTGACAACAAAGATCTAACTCGACAAGAGCGCCATGATGCATTAATGTCATCATTAACCGAAACTCAAAAAGCGCTAATGCAAGAACACAGAGAAAGTGTGCAAGAAAGCAAACAACAGTTTAGAAATTCAATGACGAGTGAACAACGTCAACAAATACGCAGCAGAATGCAAATGAATAGAGAAACACAAGGCGCCGGCGAATTGCGTGAAACTGTTAGAGAGCAAAGAAGACAGCGGATGAATAACAACCGTGGCAACTAGGATATAATTGTCTAAACCATAAGTGGTTGGGGAAACCCAGCCACTTTTTAATTTGCAGCTCAAATGAAAAAATACATCGCGTTACTATTGTGGCTTACGGGCATTACTTTTGCTTATTCACAGGAACCTACAAAAGCCAAAGAAATTGATGATTTAATAGATGAACTTTTTATGGAAGATGACATCATCAATGAATTGACAGCATCATTTAAAAATTATCAATTTTTATATGTTTCTGCAACTTATAATAGCGACACTTATTTTTCAGGACGTGACATTGGAATTGACCAATACAATATAACGCCACAAATAACCTACGCGCATTCCAACGGAATATTTGCCAGTTTATCTGGTATTTATTATAGCCAATTTGAGCCAAAATGGGATGTGACTACAGCAACCTTAGGCTTCGGAAGAAATATTGGTGAAAATAAATTATTTAAATATTCTGTATCCTATTCAAAATATTTTTATGCAAATGACTTGGATAATATTTATACCAATACCATAAATGCAGGATTGGGAGTTCGAAATAAAAAGAGAAATATTGGCACACAAATTTCTGCGTCTTACTTATTTGGTGAGGACCAATCGTTTGAAATAGCCTCCAGAAGTTTTGTGGATGTTAATTTACTGAAAACAAAGAAAACAAGCTTAAATTTTAAACCTCAATTAAATATTGTTGCAGGAAAACAAACCATTGAACTGGCCAGAATTTATAACCAAGATGGGCAAATATTAACTGAGTACACAGAAAATGACGTGTTTGATTTGATAAACACCCAAATAAACCTGCCATTGCAATTCAGTACCAATTCATTTGATTTTGAAGCAGGTTATAACATCAATTTCCCAAATGCGCTGGGTGATGAATCCAATCTTAAAAATACCGGATTTTTTAGTTTTTCTGTAGGGTATTTGATTGATTTATAGTGAGATATTTTAAAAAAATTTAAAACTTCTCAAACACACCCAATCCGAATAAGGCAAAATCATACTTTACAGGATCTGATTTATCCATTTTTCGCAAATTAGCATCCAATTCAGCCAAAGCTTTGGCGTCATTTTGTTTTCTGGATAAAAGTCCGAGTTTACGTGCAACATTTCCCGAATGAACATCAAGCGGACAGGAGAGCTGGGCAGGTGAGAGGCTGTTCCAAATTCCGAAATCCACACCTGTTTTATCATTTCTTACCATCCACCGCAGAAACATATTAATACGTTTCGCTGCCGAATTATTTAATGGATCGGAAATGTGTTTTTGGATTCTTTGAGCATGCGGAATTTCAAAAAATATTTTTTTAAACTCGTGAATGGCTACTTGTGTGGATTTGGAAGTTGCATTTTTAGAAAATACCTTTTCCATGCCTCCGTGATTTTTGTAAATATGCTGTAACGCACTGATAAAATATTTAAAATCGTCGGTATTAAAAGTTCTGTGCACAAAATGTTCAATATTGTCTAAATGATGCGGTTTGTGGTTCAACACAAAATCGTAAGGCGAATTTCCCAACAAATCCATCATAGTTAAGGCATTTTTGATAATTGATTTTCGGTTTCCCCAAGCGATGGTTGCAGTTAAAAAAGCGGAAATTTCAATATCTTCCTTCAATAAAAATTGATGTGGAATTTGAATGGGATCACTATCAATAAACATTGGGTTGTTAT
>DATIRG010000270.1:0-1511 GCA_035470005.1 Lutibacter sp.
TGAAATACCGGCCATCATGCTAAATTTGATTCTTGTAAATATAGGATATAAAAAGAAAATGCCCGACAATTTGTCGGGCATTTTCTTTTTATTTTTTTAAAATTAACGCTTATAAATGTGCCTCAATTTTTTGTGCATAGGTTGCTTTTGGTGCAACACCTACTTGTTTTTCAACAACTTCACCATTTTTAAACACCAATACTGTTGGGATATTTCGCACGCCATATTCAGCGGCAAATTTTTGATTTGAATCTACATCCACTTTCACAATTAACGCTTTATCAGCGTATTCTGCAGTTAATTGATCCATAATTGGCGCCACCATTCTACAAGGTCCACACCAGGCTGCCCAAAAATCAACCATCACCGGTTTGTCCGATTTTAATACCACTTCGTCAAAAGTTGCATCTGTTACTTCTAATGCCATATTCTATTTTTTAAATTATTAATTTCTTCTTTAATGTACAAAAGTAAACAAATATTTAACCATAACCGCTTTCGACATATTACTTTTATTTATGAAGCTATTAATTAATTAGATCATAAGGCCATACATTCAAGATGGATTGTGAATGGTGGATTTTGAATTAAACAGCTAAAATTTTCCACTAAAATACTTCCTTCGCGATCGCTTTAATATTGTCGGATTTCCCCATGGAATAAAAATGAACAACCGGAACGCCTTTGGCTAACAGCTCTTTGGATTGTGCAATGCACCATTCAATGCCCACTTGTCTCACCTGTTCATTGTTGCTGCATTTTTCAATTTCCGAAATCAGCGCTTCCGGCAAATCCAGTTTAAACACTTGCGGAAGCACCTGTAAATGGCGTTTTATCGCAATGGGTTTTATCCCCGGGATGATGGGAACCGTGATGCCCATCGCCCGTGCTTTATCCACAAATTCGAAAAATTTCCGGTTGTCAAAAAACATTTGGGTCACCACATAATCGGCGCCGGCATCAATTTTTTCTTTCAGTCTTCTCAAATCGGCATCCAAACTCGGCGATTCCATATGTTTTTCCGGATACCCCGCAACCCCAATGCAAAAATCGGGTTTGTACAAGGTTTCCATAATTTCGTGCAAATATTTTCCCTTATTTAAATCGCTTATTTGCGTCACCAATTCACGCGCATACTGATGTCCGCCCGCAGTTTGCTCAAAATATTTTTCGTGTTTCATCGCGTCGCCGCGTAAAGCCATCACATTGTCCAGGCCCAAATAATGACAATCCACCAACAAATATTCCGTTTCTTCCTTCGTAAAACCGCCACACAGCACATGCGGAATCGCATCCACATTGTATTTGTACTTTAATGAGGCACAAATCCCCACCGTTCCGGGCCGCATACGGGTGATTTTTTGTTCCAGAAGCCCCTTTTCCTTTGGAATGTACACAAACTCTTCCCGTGAAGTGGTCACATCAATAAAAGGCGGCTTAAATTCCATCAGCGGATTGATATTGTCATACAATTCCTGTATGTTTTGCCCCTTTTGCGGCGGCACAATCTC
>DATIRG010000271.1:0-3641 GCA_035470005.1 Lutibacter sp.
AATCGCTCCGGGTACTACTTCGCCAAAAAAAAGCGAGGAAGTAGAAACTTGGCATTATACAGCATCAAATGTGAAAGACTTTGCTTTTGGAATGAGCAATACTTTTAAATGGATAAGCAACGCTGTAATCATTAACGGCAAAGAAGTACTATCGAATGTGGTTTATGATATTAATAAAAATGATACGGCCGAAAGGCTGTTAGAGGTTCAGGAAAAAAGCTTGGTGTATTTATCGACTATTTATCCAGGAATACCCTATCCCTATCCAAGCTTCACTACTTTTATTGGTATAGATGAAACGGATGGCATGGAATTTCCAATGCTTGCCAATAATGGTTTAAATAGTAAAGAATTTATAAATACCGATATAACTTTCCATGAACTGGCGCATACTTATTTTCCATTCTTCGTGGGTATAAATGAAGTTAAATATTCATGGATGGAAGAAGGCTGGGCAACTTTTTTTACCATAAAATTTATACAGTCTTATTACAAGGGTGGCAAAGATGAAAATGCCGGATTAGACAGAAATTTGAATTCCTATAATGAATCGGCTGGCGTTATGTGGGATGTTCCCCTTATCACCCCTTCCTTTCTTTTAACGTTTAGGCCTTCTGTTGGCCAATTGTCATATAGAAAACCTGCTTTCCTGTATTTTACATTGGAAAATATGCTTGGTGAAGCCACATTTCAAAAATGCTTGAAAACGTATATCAATCGTTGGGCAGGGAAACATCCAACGCCTTATGACTTTATGTTCACCTTTAACGACATAAGCAATCAAAACTTGGATTGGTTTTGGAATGCGTGGGTATTTCAACCTGGATATGGCGATTTAGCTTTGACAGGATTTGACAAAAACACGTCAAAAGTTCACATCAAAAATATAGGAGGATTGCCAGTGCCTATCATTTTAAAACTTACCTATAAGGATGGTAAGGAACAATTGATTGAAAGAACGGCTGAGGTTTGGTCTCAAGGCGATAGTTCAGTAGAAATTGATATTGACAATATTAAAAATATAAAATCTATTCAATTAATTACAACCCATTATCCTGATTCAGATAAAACTAATAATGGTTTGGAAATAAAACTGTAGCTAACAGCGGTTTTGCGCAATGGCAAATTTTGTTAAAAACGGTAGTCGATTTTCCGCTGGAAAATTTCTACTTTAGCAGACCTAATCGGTTCACGCAGTCGCCACTGCGCAAAGCCGCGGAACGTTAAGACACATAAAAATCGAGAAATAATTGAAAAAAATAATTGCTATTCTGATATTTATATTGCTTTCAAGTTGTCATAAAAAAGACCATGATTTAGCGTTTGAGAAAAATGTAATGAATGAAATCTTCACTGATTTGGTTGACGCTATTTACACAGATATGAGAACTGTAAAAATTCCTTCAAGACCATTTTTAGCAAAAGGAACATATGATAAGTTGAAAAGCCATCAGATTGCTTTAGCCGAAAGAGAAAAAAGAATAATTAAAATTAAAAATGATACCAGTCGAATTGTCCTTGCAATTTATGACACGATTACGAAAATTACAAATCGAACAGCGTATAATATCGACTTATCAAAACTTAATAAGAGTAATACATATATTTTTAAATATTGGTCTGATTTTCCTAAAGGCAGAAAAATATGGAATACAAAATATCCGTTTTATTTTGGTGGAATAATCTCATTTTCCAGAATTGAATTTGATTGGAGTAAAAAATCTGGCGTGTTAACTGCCGGAATTAGTTATGCAGATCAAGACGCTCAAGGATTTGATATTTATATTAAAAAGAGTAATAACAAATGGATTATTGAAAAAGTTGTTGAAACTTGGATTTCCTAAAAAACGTGCCCAAACCCATATATAATTTATATTCAAATCGTATTTGGTACAAACCGACAAACATGCAATAATAATAGGACGGAGGCGGAAAAACCGCCGATGTTGAAGTTAAACAAATCATCATACAAACTCGTTGCCAACAATATGAAAACAAAAATTGACGAAAGAAAAAATATTATAATTTCACTAAAACCATCTTATGGAGACAGAAACAAAGGCATTGAAAAAAGAATCCAATCTTTAAAAGCTGCGAGTTTTTTTAATATAATTCTTAGTATGCTATGTGGTGGATTGGTAATCTTTTCAATTATTTCTGAACTGATTGGAAATGACTTATTTAAATGGCAAAAAATGGCGCTTTTAGCAATCCTGAGTTTAAGTGTTTTTTTAAATCTTCCAAATTCATATTTTGAACTTAAATTATTAAAGCATTTCAAGAAAATCAACGATAAAATAGATGTTGAGGGAATTGGTCAGTTGAATATTGATTTAAAAAATATTATCTACAAATTAAACAATGGAATTAAAAATAATTGGATAATTATTGTCTTATCAATTTTAATTTTGTTTATGGGAATTTGGCAAATGCTTAATGACAATAATAATCCATATTGGAAATATATGAAAATCCCGATTTTATTATTTTACGGAATAATATTGACTAGATTTATGATTACAAATAAAAAATTGCAATATAATATTGATGAGAAGGAAAAAATACTGTAGCTAAGTTTTATAGAATTTATACCCAAATCTAATTTGTACAAACCTAAAAACATGCAATAAAAATAGGACGGAGGCGAAAAAACCGCCAATGTTGAAGTCGCACAAATCATGATACGAACACGTTGCCACACAGATGAACTCATACCTAAACCAAGACAACAGTTCACTTCTTTTGATTTTTTAATCGCATAAACTGAATTAAAATTCGTCTAAAAAAACTAAAATGAATAAATTTATTTACATATTATTTCTCTTTTTAATAAATAGCTCTTTAACGTTTAGTCAAGAAAATGAAAAAAGAGTTTATGAAATTTCTGTAATTAACCAACCTCAAACAATTGAATTAATTGAGTATGAAAACGGAGAATATGCTGGTCATGTAATTACAGAAATTAGAAAAGGAAAATGGAGAACAGGTTGGCTGAATAGATCCTGGAGAAATTTATGGAAAATTGAATCAAAAGACATCATCGATAAAAGTCCAGTAAATGAAAAAGCAGTAAAAAAACTAATGTCTGAACTCAAAGAAAACGGAATTGAAACCATAAAAAAGTGTAGTGATGACGAGGAATGCAATAAGCATATGTATCTTGATGGCGGAAGTGTCGAATTTAAAATAAAAACATCGGAAACGGAAAGAGCATATGGATTTGAGGAAATATTTCCTTTAAACGAGAAAAATAAAGAAAAAATTGAATTACGTTTTAAAGCACAAAATTTGATTACAATTCTTTATAAACATATTGATTTAAAACAAAATTTCTCTGACTTGTTTAAAAGACTTCCGAGAGGTTATTATAATTGGTATCAAGCAAGTGGACATTCAATAGTTACAATAAAAAACAGAAAACAGAAAGAATAAACACCGCACACAACCCCATATATAATTGATACTCAAATCGGATTTGGTACAAACCTAAAAACATTCAACAAAAATATTGCTACGTCGGAAAATTCTCCGATTTTTGCGCCTCGCAAATCATGATACGAACAACTGGCGCATGCTAAAAATGGATTTCATATTGAACAATAATACGCGCTAAACCTATATATCAGAATATGAGTCCAAAA
>DATIRG010000272.1:0-2749 GCA_035470005.1 Lutibacter sp.
CAATACTATAGAAATGTTGGCCAAAAGCGAAGAATTTCAATCGTTTGATGCCCGCAACAAATTGCTGAGTTTTTATTTCACTTTTTTTGAAAACCTGACGGCCAACAGAAGTTATGTGGTTTATGCACTAAAAATGCATAAAAATAATATGAAAGCTTTGGGGAAATTGTCGGAATTAAAACATCGTTTTACGCAATTTATCAGCGAGCTGGAAATAGAAATGATTGACGTTAAACAAGATAAATTAAAGAAAATTCAGGATAAAACACTTGAGGAAAGCGCGTGGATACAATTGTTGGTCACCATAAAATTTTGGTTGGATGACACCTCTGCTTCCTTCGAAAAAACAGATATTTTTATTGAAAAATCCTTAAATGCAAGTTTCGATTTGTTAAATGTTCAACCCTTAAAAAGCATCATCGATTTGGGTAAATTTTTATTCAAAGAAAAAATGAATCCAAAACTTTAAGCTTATGAAGACCATAGATTATATTCCAACCTCAAAAATTTCACGGGCTTCAAAATTGATGCAAACCGGCGCCAAAGTGGGCGTTAATTACCTAAAATTTTATGGTGATAAAATGATCAATTCTGAAGTTGACGCCAAAGAAAGATTGAACAAATCCAATGCGGCCGATATTTATGACGGACTTAAAAACTTGAAGGGAAGCGCTTTAAAAGTTGCGCAAATGCTGAGCATGGAAAAAAACATATTGCCAAGCGCTTATGTTGAAAAATTTTCCCTGGCGCAGTTCTCAGTTCCGCCATTGTCTCCAGCTTTGGTGCTAAAAACTTTTAAACGGTATTTTGGAAAATCACCCAACGAAATTTTCGACACTTTTAATGCATCGTCGGTAAATGCCGCAAGTATCGGTCAGGTTCACAGAGCTGAAAAAGACGGCAAAAAACTGGCGGTCAAAATTCAATATCCCGGCATTGCGGGAAGTATTTCTTCCGATTTAGCGATGGTGAAACCTATCGCGATGAGCATGTTCAACATCAAAGGAAAAGGTTCCGACCGCTATTTTAAGGAAGTGGAAGACAAATTGATTGAGGAAACCAATTATTTATTGGAAATTAAGCAAAGTAAAGAAATTTCAAAAGCTTGCGCGCACATTCCAAATTTGCTTTTTCCAACCTATTATGAAGCGCTTTCAACCGAGCAAATCATCACAATGGATTGGATGACCGGATTGCATCTTTCTGAGTTTACGAAAGAAAATACCGATAAGGAAAAGTCCGATAAATTGGGCCAGGCCTTGTGGGATTTTTTCATGTATCAAATTCACGTGCTCAAAAAAGTGCACGCTGATCCGCATCCGGGAAATTTTCTGATCACAAAAAATACAGAATTGATTGCCCTCGATTTTGGTTGTATCAAAGAAATACCAAACGATTTTTATGTGCCTTATTTTGAATTGGTGAATCCTGAAATGATTAACAATCCGACTATTTTTAGAGAAAAGCTCTTCGAATTGGAAATTTTACGGGAAGATGATTCAAAAGAAGAAATCGTGTTTTTTACTGGAATGTTTCACGAAATGCTGACCTTGTTTACGCAACCTTTTCAGCAGGAAGAATTCGATTTTTCTGATGCAGTTTTCTTTCAAAAAATTGCCGCACTGGCCGAAAGTTATGCAAAAAGCACTGAATTAAAGAATATGAACGGAAACAGGGGTTCCAAGCATTTCATATACATCAATCGTACGTTTTTCGGATTGTATAATTTAATGTACGATTTAAAAGCGCAGCACGTAATGATCAACAGTTATAAAACGCTTTAAAATTGCGAAATGACTGCCGCTGATTACTTTGCCGACAAAGAGTTAAATGCCATTGCAATTGACCGAATTATTGAAATGGCCTGGGAAGACAGAACAACTTTCGAGGCCATTCAATTTCAGTTTGGTCTGGCAGAAAATGAGGTGGTAAAACTGATGCGAAATGAATTAAAATTGTCCAGTTTTAATTTGTGGCGCAAAAGGGTCAACAGCAAAATTAGCCAGAAACATCTAAAAAAGAGAAGCGAAGAAATTACCCGTTTTAAATGTTCCAGACAACGGACTATCAGCTTGAATAAAATTTCAAAACGTTAGCGATACCCAATAATTTTACACAAATGCACTTTACACAAAACGATATCAAAAATCTGGAACGCGTTAAACGGCTCAATTTAATCAATTCAATTACCGGCATAAAACCCGCAAATTTAATTGGCACAATTTCATCAAAACAAGAGACAAATTTGGCCATTTTTAGTTCGGTGATGCATTTGGGAAGCGACCCCGCGCTATTGGGTTTTATTTTACGTCCGGCCCAAGACGTTCCTAGACATACATTTGAAAACATTGTGGAAAATGGGTTTTACACCATCAACCACGTGCAAACTTCTTTTATTGAAAAAGCGCATTACACCTCCACAAAATTTAAAAAAGAAGACTCTGAATTCGAAAAATGCCAGTTGACCGAAGAATATATTGCTGATTTTAAAGCGCCGTTTGTGAAAGAAAGCACCATAAAACTGGGGATGAAGTTTGTGGAAAGCATTCCGATAAAATTGAACAATACCCTTTTAATCATTGGGGAAATAGTGCATTTAATTATTCCAGACACCGCTATCGATGCCAATGGATATATGGATCTTGGACTGTTGGAGAATGTTGGGATTTCTGGACTCAACAGTTACTATAAATTGGAAAAAATAACCGATTTTCCTTTTGCGCGACCAAATGAATTGCCCAACTTTTCT
>DATIRG010000273.1:0-1937 GCA_035470005.1 Lutibacter sp.
AATTTCTAAAACGCTGTTGGCAGACACGATAACGCCGGTTGGAATGTATTCGAAAATCAGGGACAAATACGCCAACAGTTTGCTGCTGGAAAGCTCCGATTATCACAGTAAAGAGGAAAGTTTCACCTTTATTTGCGCCGAACCTATGGTGACTTTAAAGGCAGATAATAATGTATTTAGCTACCATTATAAAAATAGGGAACTAGACCGCAAGGAAATAAATCGCGATTTTTATCCGATTTTTGAAAGCTATACCGATACGGTAAAAGTGGATTGTGATGCTGCAATAAAAGGTTTCAACGGATTTTACGGCTATGTTTCTTACAATGCGATTCAGTATTTTGAAACAATCAAACTAAATGCCAAAAAAGCAGCTTCTGAAATTCCCGATTTTCAGTTTAGTTTTTTCAAATTCATCATTGCCATCAACCATTTTAATAACGAACTTATTTTAATTGAAAATATTGCCGAAGGCGAAGCGTCAAGAATTCATGAAATTGAAACGTTGATCAACGCGCGCACTTACGGATTGTACAATTTCGAAACAGCCGGCGAAGAATCTTCCAATTGTACCGATGAAGATTTCAAAAATTATGTGGTTAAAGCAAAAGAGCATTGCAAACGCGGCGATGTATTTCAATTGGTGTTGTCGCGTCAGTTTCAGCAATCTTTTAAAGGTGATGAATTCAATGTTTACCGTGCTTTGCGTTCCATAAATCCGTCGCCGTATTTGTTTTATTTCGATTATGGAAGCTTTAAATTGATGGGTTCTTCGCCAGAAGCGCAAATTAAAATTGACGAAGAAAAAGCCATTATCAACCCGATTGCTGGAACTTTTAAACGCACCGGAATTATGGCGCAGGATATTTTATTGGGCGAAAAATTGTCGAAAGACAAAAAGGAAAATGCCGAACATGTGATGTTGGTCGATTTGGCCAGAAATGATTTAAGCAAACACGCAAGCAACGTAAGTGTTGAGGTTTTTAAAGAAGTGCAATATTTTAGCCACGTGATTCATTTGGTGTCAACCGTTCAGGGAAAACCTATCGGGAAAGCCATTGAAATTGTGGGCGACACGTTTCCTGCAGGAACCTTAAGCGGCGCGCCAAAGTTTAAGGCGATGGAATTAATAGACAAGTATGAAAACCAGACCCGCGGATTTTACGGCGGAGCGGTCGGATTTATAGGTTTAAACAATACGGTGAATTTGGCCATTGCCATTCGTTCTTTTGTAAGCAAAAATAACACCTTGTTTTATCAGGCAGGCGCAGGAATTGTGATCAATTCAACCGAAGAAGGAGAATTACAGGAAGTAAATAACAAGTTGGCGGCATTAAAAAAAGCGCTGATTTTAGCAGAAAAAATTTAAATATGAAAATACTTATCATAGACAATTACGACTCATTTACCTATAATTTGGTGCATTTGGTGGAAACCATTACGGGCGAATATCCTTCGGTTTTCAGAAATGACGAAATTACGGTTGCAGAAGTGGGCGAATACGATATCATCATGCTTTCTCCCGGACCAGGAATTCCAGATGAAGCCGGAATTTTAAAAGAAGTGATTAAAACCTACGCCGCTACAAAACCAATATTTGGTGTTTGTTTGGGTTTGCAGGCCATCACCGAAGTGTTTGGCGGTTCATTGGAAAATTTGGAAAACGTTTTTCACGGCGTTGCTACCACCATGAAAGTTAAAAGTCCGGATGCCATTATTTACAAAAATATCCCTGCGGAATTTGAAGCGGCGCGTTATCATTCCTGGATTGCGTCATTAAATGATTTTCCCGAAGAATTGGAAATTACGGCGGTTGATGAATTTGGATCGGTGATGTCTTTGCAGCATAAAAAGTACAATATTTGCGCGGTTCAATACCATCCTGAATCTATTTTAACGCCGATTGGAGAACAAATTGTCAGAAATTTTATAGAAGC
>DATIRG010000274.1:0-5016 GCA_035470005.1 Lutibacter sp.
ACATTACCGGATTCTTAAATATTTTGGAAAGTTGCAGGGCTTTTCCTGTAGAACATTTGTTGTTTGCTTCCTCAAGTTCAGTTTATGGGTTGAGTGAAGACATTCCTTTTCAGGAAGACAATTGTACCGATCATCCGTTGGCGATGTATGCCGTAAGTAAAAAAGCCAATGAAATGATGGCACATTCTTACGCGAATTTATACAACATTCCTTCAACCGAATTGCGGTTTTTTACGGTGTATGGCCCTTGGGGCAGACCGGATATGGCGCTGCATATTTTTACGAAAGCCATTATTGAGGACAAAGAATTTGAAGTGTTCAACAATGGCAATATGAGTCGTGATTTTACCTATGTTGGAGACATTGTTGAAAGCATAAAGCGATTGATACCATTGGCGCCAAAAGCAAACAATCCCGAGTTTAACCCGAAAAAACCAACTTCTTCAAAAAGCACAAAACCTTATCAGTTATTTAATGTGGGTAATAATAGTCCGGTTGCTTTAATGGATTTTATAAAAGCTATTGAAAAAACGCTGGGCAAAAAAGGAAAAATGGTATTTAAACCCATGCAGCCGGGCGATGTGCAAAGCACTTATGCCAATGTGGAAAGTCTATTCAACTATATTAATTTTAAACCGGAAACCAATTTGGAAGAAGGGATTAAGGAATTTGTTAAGAAATATTTAGAGTTGCATCCATAGTTTATATTTACTGAATTTTAGCCCATTATTTAACCCAAAATAACCTCAAATTATATCATCAAAATTACTATATTTGCACGCTCTAAAAAGGCGTCTTTTTAGCATAAAAAAATAAAAAATATCTATATGAAAGCTGGGATAGTAGGATTGCCAAACGTAGGAAAATCGACTTTATTTAATTGTTTGTCTAACGCAAAAGCGCAAAGTGCCAACTTTCCGTTTTGTACCATTGAACCAAACATTGGGGTGGTAAATGTGCCGGACAGCCGATTGACAAAATTGGAAGAATTGGTAAAACCTGTGCGCGTTCAAACCGCTACGGTAGATATTGTAGATATTGCAGGATTGGTGCGCGGCGCAAGCAAAGGAGAAGGATTGGGAAACCAGTTTTTAGGAAATATTAGAGAAACGGATGCTATTATTCACGTAATTCGTTGTTTCGACAATGACAATATTATTCACGTTGATACCACAATTGATCCGTTAAGAGATAAAGAAACCATCGATTTTGAGCTTCAGTTAAAAGATTTGGAGACTTTAGACAAGAAAATTGATAAAGTTAAGAAAGCTGCAAGAACAGGTGTTAAAGAAGCGCAAAAAGAATTGGAGGTTTTAGAAAGAGTCAAAAAAGGATTGGAAGCCGCCAAATCGGTAAGAGCAATTGATTTAACCGAAAAAGAACGCGAAGAATACATAAAACCATTGCAATTTATTACGGACAAGCCAGTATTGTATGTTTGCAATGTTGATGAAAAATCGGCAGTGAACGGAAATGACTATGTTAATATCGTAAAAGAAGCGGTAAAAGGTGAAAACGCAGAAGTGATCATTTTGGCTGTTGGAACGGAAGCTGATATTACAGAATTGGAATCCTTTGAAGAGCGTCAGCTTTTTTTGGAAGATTTAGGATTAAAAGAACCGGGCGCTTCTGTTTTAATCAGAACAGCCTACAAATTATTAAACCAACAAACCTATTTTACGGCAGGCGTTAAAGAAGTACGCGCCTGGACAATTAATGTTGGAGATACTGCACCACAGGCAGCCGGAGTTATTCACACCGATTTTGAAAAAGGTTTTATCAGGGCAGAAGTTATTGCTTATGAGGATTTTGTGAAATACGGAAGTGAGGCCAAAGTAAAAGAAGCCGGTAAAATGCGTGTTGAAGGTAAAGAATATATTGTACAAGATGGTGATATTATGCATTTTAGGTTTAATGTGTAAGTTAGTTTTGAGAATTGAAAAGTCTTATGAATTTAATCTTTGATTTTCAGTTTTCAATCATAAATTTCTCCTTTTGGTAGGTAGGGGTTTTCAACTTTTTATGTTAATAATTATTTTGACAGACTTTTTTTTATTTCTTAAAGCAAAATAGTACTTTAGCCACGCTTCAAGAATCACGCTATATAAATGACAGATCAAACAGCTTACACCGAGGATAATATTCGATCGCTTGATTGGAAAGAACATATTAGACTTCGTCCCGGAATGTATATCGGAAAATTAGGCGACGGTTCATCTCCCGATGACGGTATTTATATATTGATCAAAGAAGTTATTGACAATTCCATTGATGAATATGTGATGGGTGCCGGCAAAACGATTGAAGTTTTGGTGAAAGAGGAAACGGTTACCATACGTGATTACGGCCGTGGTATTCCGTTGGGAAAAGTGGTGGATGTGGTTTCCAAAATGAATACCGGCGGAAAATACGATTCTCTTGCGTTTAAAAAATCCGTCGGCCTAAATGGCGTGGGAACCAAGGCGGTAAACGCCTTATCATCTTATTTTAAAGTCCAGTCTTTTAGGGATGGAAAAACGGTTTTTGCCGAATTTGAGAAGGGAAATATCACCCACGTTGATCAACCTGAAGAAACAGCACATCGCAAAGGAACCAAAGTAACCTTTGTGCCCGATAAAAGTATTTTCACAAAATTCAAATACAGAAACGAGTATATTGAAAAAATGATAAAAAATTATGTGTACTTAAACACAGGTTTAACCATCATTTTTAACGGTGAAAAGTATTTTTCAGAAAACGGATTGAAAGATTTATTGGAAGAAAATATTTCTGAAGAGTCGATGTTGTTTCCGGTAATTCATTTGAAAGGAAATGACATAGAAGTTGCAATTACCTACAGTAAAGCGCAATACAGTGAGGAATACCACTCTTTTGTAAACGGACAACATACCACGCAAGGAGGAACCCATCAAAATGCATTTAGGGAAGCCATCGTAAAAACAATACGTGAGTTTTTTGGCAAAAACTATGATGCTGCCGATGTTCGAAAATCCATTGTTTCGGCCATCAGCATAAAAGTTATGGAGCCTATTTTCGAAAGCCAGACCAAAACCAAATTGGGTTCTACGGAAATGGGCGATAAATTGCCTTCCGTACGAACTTTTATTACTGATTTTGTGAAGACGAATCTGGACAACTACCTTCATAAAAATCCGATTGCTGCCGAAAGAATCCAGAAAAAAATATTGCAGGCCGAAAAAGAGCGAAATGATTTATCGGGCATTCGAAAATTGGCCCGTGAACGTGCTAAAACAGCAGGATTGCACAATAAAAAATTACGCGATTGCCGGGTTCATTTAAGTGATTTAAAGAAAGAAAATCGTTTGGAAAGTACCTTGTTTATTACAGAAGGAGATTCGGCCAGCGGTTCCATCACCAAATCAAGGAATGTAAATACGCAAGCGGTATTCAGTTTGCGTGGGAAGCCTTTGAATTCATATGGAATGAACAAAAAAATTGTTTATGAAAATGAAGAATTTAACTTGTTGCAGGCGGCTTTAAATATTGAAGAATCCATAGAAGACCTGCGATATAACAATATTGTGATTGCAACTGATGCCGATGTTGACGGAATGCACATTCGCTTGCTCTTAATCACTTTCTTTCTGCAATTTTTCCCTGAATTAATCAAAGAAGGCCATTTGTATATTTTGGATACGCCGCTGTTTAGGGTGCGAGACAAAAAACAGACTTTTTATTGTTATTCATCTGAAGAAAAACAGAATGCGATCGATTCCTTAAGAGGAAAACCGGAAATTACGCGATTTAAAGGATTGGGTGAAATTTCACCCGATGAATTTGCCAATTTTATTGGTGATGATATTCGTTTGGATCCCGTAATGCTTGATAAAGAAATGTCTATTGATAAAATGCTGGAATTTTATATGGGAAAAAACACACCCGACCGTCAAAAGTTTATTATAGAAAATTTAAAATTTGAATTGGACATTATAGAAGAAAATATTTAAAATTAGTAATAAGTTATTGGTTATTTTTTATGACTTAATTTTTTGTTAAAATATTATATTTCAATTAATTAACATATAACACTTAATATATAACTTTTAATATTTTATAAGGATTTTGGATCGAACACTATGGATGAAGAAAATAACGAAAACGAACATTTAGAAGAACATTTAAACGAAGAGTTTGGAGATCAGACAACCATTACCAAGGTTACGGGAATGTACAAAGACTGGTTTTTGGATTACGCTTCGTATGTTATTTTAGAGCGTGCCGTTCCTGCCTTAAAAGATGGTTTTAAACCGGTTCAACGCCGAATCATGCATTCTATGAAGGACTTGGATGACGGGCGCTACAACAAGGTGGCAAACGTTGTTGGGCATACCATGCAATACCATCCGCACGGTGACGCTTCTATTTCTGATGCATTAGTGCAATTGGGCCAAAAAGAATTGCTGATTGATATGCAGGGAAACTGGGGAAATATTTTAACCGGTGACCGTGCTGCAGCAGCACGTTATATTGAAGCCCGTTTGTCGAAATTTGCTTTGGAGGTGGTTTTTAATCCGAAAACGACTGATTGGCAATCGTCTTATGATGGCAGAAAAAAAGAACCTATCGATTTACCCGTTAAGTTTCCGCTTTTGCTGGCCCAAGGCGCAGAAGGAATTGCGGTCGGACTTTCAACAAAAATTTTGCCGCACAATTTTAATGAATTGATTGATGCTTCCATAAAACATTTAAAAGGAAAACCTTTTACGCTGATTCCGGATTTTTTAACCGGCGGAATTGCAGATGCTTCTGGATATCATGACGGAAAAAGAGGAGGAAAAATCAGGGTGAGGGCAAAAATTGGCCAACTTGATAAAAAAACATTGGTGATTACTGAAATTCCTTTCGGAACAACCACATCCACGTTGATTGATTCCATTTTAAAAGCAAACGAAAAAGGAACCATTAAAATCAGGCAAATAGAAGACAATACTGCCGCCAATGTTGAAATTTTGGTGCATTTGCCAAGCGGCATTTCACCCGATAAAACCATTGATG
>DATIRG010000275.1:0-4232 GCA_035470005.1 Lutibacter sp.
TTTTGTTTTAAATACTATTAGTGAATAATGGCCTATTTTTTATTTTTTTGTCTCATTAGTAGCCAAGAGGTTGATTAATTAATCTTAAATTTACACATTGATAAAAAACGGGAACTTCCTTTCAAACTTAACATGAAAACAGAAAATAACGAAAGATTTAGAGACTCCATTGGTACAATAGACGAAAGCGGAAAGCGAAATTTTATTTTTCCGAAGAAACCAAAAGGAAAATTTTACAACTATAGAACAATTGTAAGCTGGGTGCTTTTGGCATTTATGTTTTCGGCACCTTTTGTTAAAATCAACGGAAATCAGTTTTTGTTATTTAATGTCATTGAAAGGAAATTTAATATTTTTGGATTCCCTTTTTGGCCGCAAGATTTTCATTTGCTAGTAATTTCTTTGCTGGTGAGCGTGGTATTTGTCATTTTATTTACGGTGGTTTTTGGAAGAATATTTTGCGGATGGATTTGTCCGCAAACCATTTTTATGGAAATGATTTTCAGAAAAGTGGAATATTTAATTGATGGCGACAGAACCAAACAACTTAAATTGGAGAAACAAGCATGGAATGCAGAGAAAATTAGAAAACGTATGACAAAATGGTTTGCTTTTTTTCTAATATCATTTATCATTGCCAATGTTTTCTTCGCATTTATTATTGGCAGTGATGTTTTAATTGAACATATCAAAGATGGTCCATTTAACCATATAGGAACGTTAGTAAAGCTTTTGATTTTTACCATGGTTTTCTATTTTGTTTTTGCTTGGTTTCGGGAACAAGTATGTATAATTGTTTGTCCGTATGGCCGATTGCAAGGTGTTCTTCTAGACAATAAGTCCATTAACGTGGCCTATGATTTTGTAAGAGGAGAAGGCGAAAAAGGAAGAAAACCAGTTCGTAAAGGCGAAAACAGGGCTGAATCCGGTTATGGAGATTGTGTGTCATGTATGCAATGTGTTCAGGTTTGTCCGACAGGAATCGACATCAGAAACGGTACACAATTGGAATGTATTAACTGTACAGCCTGTATTGATGCATGCGATGAAATCATGGACAATGTTGGTTTTGAAAGGGGCTTGATTCGTTATGCTTCAGAAGACAATATCGAAAAAAAGGAAAAATTTAAGTTCAATGCACGTTTAATTGCATATTCAGCGTTATTAACCATTTTGGTAGGTGTGCTTGTAGCAATGTTGTTTTTGCGCAATGATGTGGAAGCGACAATTTTGAGATTGCCTGGACAAATATTTCAAACTACGGAAACTTCCGTAAAAAATGTTTACACCTTCAAATTGATCAATAAAACCAACAAAAATATTGAAGATATTGATATTAAATTAATTTCACATAACGGAAAAGTAGAAATGATTGGCGGTCTTTCCAAAGTTGAAAAACAAGGATTAAAGGAAGGTACTTTATTTATTGAAATTGACAAAAAAGACCTAAATTCGTCAAGTGAAAAGTTAAAAGTTGGGGTGTATTCAGAAGGAAAACTTATTGAAGCAACCACCACTACTTTTGCAGGACCTATAAAAATTAATTAGATGAAGTTAAAAATTAGTTGGCCAACAGGCATCATACTTGCGTTATCTGCATTTATCATATTTATATTATCTTTCGTTTATAAGGCAGTTTTTGTGCCCGGATATGACCATCATTTGGTATCAGATGATTATTATAAAGATGAGATGAATTACCAACAGGAAATAGACAAATTAAATAAAGCTGCTGCTTTAAATGAAAATATCACTTTAAACAAAGTGGCTGAAGGTTTATTAATTAAGTTTCCTTCTGAATTTGATCCGGAAAAAATAGCGGGAACAATTTCATTTCAAAGACCGTCTAACAATAAAATTGATTTTCAACTTCCCATAAAATTAGCAAATTCAGACTTTTTAATCTTAGATGATAATTTGGTGCAAGGAATTTGGAATGTAAAAATTGAATGGGTTTTTAACAGCAACACTTATTTATTTAAGGAGAAATTAATGTATTAATATGCTTTGGACTGCACTTATTTTGGGTTTGGCTGGTGGTTTTCACTGTATTGGCATGTGCGGGCCAATCGCGTTTATTATTCCTGTTAACAGGTTATCAAAATCATCGTTGGTTTTCCAAACATTTTTATATCATTTTGGCCGATTATTAAGTTATTCGATCATTGGCTTGCTTTTTGGTTTCGTAGGAAAAGGATTGTATTTGGCTGGTTTTCAGCAACGATTGTCAATTTTAATGGGCGTTATTATGATTGTAACCATTTTAATGCCAGTATCAGTTTTTAACAAATTCAATTTTTCAAAACCGCTGTATAAAATTATTGGGAAAGTTAAATACAATCTCGGAATTTATCTGAATAAAAAAACAAACAAAGCCTTATTTTCCATTGGTTTTTTTAATGGTTTTTTGCCTTGTGGCTTGGTTTATATTGCTGTAATTGGTTCAATTTCAGCGGGTAGTCCCATTGAGGGCGCTTTATATATGACTTTATTTGGGGTTGGGACAATTCCAATGATGACCGCAGCGGTGTTGTTGGGGAATTTTGTTAGTGTTTCCTTGCGTGCAAAATTTCAAAAAATTATCCCCGTTTTCGTAATTATCATCGGATTATTATTTATTTTGCGCGGTCTGGGATTGGGAATTCCTTATTTTTCACCTTCTGATGCAAAATTGCAGCCATTAAGTGACCCGGAAATATGTTTAACATACGAAAAAATAAATCATTATGAAACGAGCATAACAAATTTTGATACACGAAGGAATAACTAACGGCGAACAGCAGCTGTTACCGCTAAAAAATAAAATTTAAACAGATGAAAGAAACTCCTAAATTGACCATCGAAGATTTTGAAAGAGTGTCTTCAAACCAAGAGCTTTTAAAAATCATTAAGGATAAAAACATCCCTTTTGATAAAGTTGCAAAACGATTGTTTTATGAAGAAGAACTGCGCAATCTGCAAATAGAATTGGTAAAGCTGCAACAATGGATTGCTAAAAATAAAATGCGTGTTGCCATTATTTTTGAAGGACGGGACGCCGCGGGAAAGGGAGGAAATATACGCAGGTTTACAGAACATTTGAATCCGCGAGCCATGAAAGTGGTGGCCTTAACAAAACCTACCGAAATTGAGCGTGGCCAATGGTATTTTAGACGATATATTAAAGAAATGCCAAATACCGGGGAAATTGTTTTTTTTGACAGAAGTTGGTATAATAGAGCTGTCGTTGAGCCGGTTATGGGATTTTGTACGGAAACCCAATATCAAAATTTTATGGTTCAGGTTTCAGAATTTGAACATATGATGTATGAAGATGGCATGGTTTTAATAAAATTTTGGTTTTCAATTTCAAAAGAAGAGCAATTGGCACGTTTTAATGCGCGTATTGCAACCCCCTTAAAGCGTTGGAAATTTAGTCCGGTCGACAGAAAAAGCCAGGAACTTTGGGATAAATACACACACTATAAAGAGCAAATGTATAGCCGCACGCATACAAGCTATAGCCCATGGATTACCGTAAAGGCAAACGATAAAAAATTGGCTCGTTTGGAAAGCATTCGATATGTGTTGTCTCAATTTAATTATGAAGGAAAAGAAAATGCTTCCACCATATTATTTCCAGATCCAAACATTGTGATGCGATATTACCGTTCAGCCAAACAAATAGACTAATTATGGGACCATATAAATTAACGGAAGAAGATGTTGAGATTCTCAACACAAATAAAGGTTTAAGAGCTTTGTTTTCGAAAGAACCCTACAATTTAGAGAAAGCTGTTCGCTTTGTTAAATATGAAAATAAATTAAAAAAACTTCAGGTTGAGTTGATTCGGTTGCAAACTTGGGCGATTGAAGAAAATGAACGAATAATGATAATTTTTGAAGGAAGGGATGTTGCCGGAAAAGGAGGTGCCATAAGGCGCGCAACAGAACGGATGAATCCGAGGCATTATCGCATTGTGGCTTTGCCTAAACCAACAGAAGATGAGCGAACCCAATGGTATTTTCAGCGATATGTTATTCAATTTCCCAAAGCCGGTGAAATTATTTTTTTCGACCGAAGTTGGTATAACAGGGCAGTAGTTGCTCCTGTAAACGGTTTTTGTACGCAACAGGAATATGAAATTTTTATGAATCAGGTGAATGAATTTGAGCGAATGATCACAGAATCGGGTATTCATCTGGTTAAAATTTATATGTCCATTTCTAAAAAAGAGCAAGCAAAACGTTTT
>DATIRG010000276.1:0-5884 GCA_035470005.1 Lutibacter sp.
GAATTGCTCAGCACCTTATTGTTTCTGTGCAGTGATGCTTCAAGTTTTGTGACTGGGATTGTGGTGCCTGTTGATGGTGGATTTGGTGCATTCTCGGGAGTTTAATCGTATAAAATAATGAATTTAGAACAAACCTTCAGATGGTTCGGGCCTAACTACCCAGTTTCATTGGCAGACATAAAAATGGCTGCAGTGACCAATATTTAGTCTTAGATATAAACCAAAATAGGTGATTTAAAACATAAATTAACTATTATTATTATTTTAAAAAAATAAATCAAAAAATATTTTGGAGCCCCTGTTTTTTCAATAGCCACAGAGAAATTCGGTGTCAGTTGTGATTTTTTTTTCAACTGACACCGAATCGCTCCCTTTTTATTTGGTTTTTAATAGTTTTATTTGGTATTTGAGGGAATTAAAAAACCCTATAAACATAGCGTTTATAGGGTTTTGTTACTTTTTGTGATTGTATTCGCAGAGAGGAAGGGATTCGAACCCTCGATACGTTGCCGTATACACGCTTTCCAAGCGTGCGCCATCGTCCACTCGGCCACCTCTCTAAATTGTCAATTCCCCAAATACATTTCAATCAAACCTTTTGGGGTTTCAACGGTAATTTTTTTATTTTCTCTGTCTACTTTTTTGATAAAATGGTCAATCATCGGGATAAAAACTTCCGTTCCATTGCTGTTTACCTCAAACAATGGCTGGGCAGTTGAATCATTAATGCCGGTAATAACACCTACATAACCATAATTGACATCTTCAATATCAAAATTAATAATTTCGTGAAAATAGAACTTATTTCCTGTCAGTTTTGGCAAAAATTCCATAGGCAGATACAATTCAGAACCTAAAATGGCATCAGCATCTGCTTCGCTTTCCACATCTTCAAATCGAACGCGCAGCTGATTTCCTTTTTGCAAAATGCTTTCTACAATAAAAAATGGAACCAGGTCATTGCCTAAAGCAACAAATACTGATTCCAAATCTTCGTATAGTTCCGGTTCGTCTGTATCTAATTTGATAACAACTTCCCCTTTAAAACTGTGTTTTCTAACGATTTTGCCTAAATAAAAACAATCTTCTTTACGCATTATCGCTAAAATTAATTACTCGTTTTTTCCTTCTTCTGAAGCTGCAGCTTGTGCGTCATCAATTGATTCAGGAGCTGCTTCTTCCACTACTTCTTTAGCGGCTTTTTCAGCATCTTTTTTGTCAGCTTCAGCTTTAATGGCAGCATTTTGAGCTTCGTTTGCAGCAGCTTTACGCTCTTCATTCACTTTTACTTCAGCATCAAAAGCTTTGGCGATAGCGTCAGTTTCAGCTTTTGCCAATCCTTGTTTTTTAGCGTCAATTTTTCCTGCTTTTTCATCTAACCAAGCTTGAAATTTTGCTTCAGCTTGCTCTTCTGTTAAAGCACCTTTTCTAACACCACCTGCTAAATGATTTTTTAGCATCACACCTTTGTAGGATAAAATTGCTTTTGCAGTGTCTGTAGGTTGTGCTCCGTTTTGCAACCATTTTACAGCGCCATTAACATCTAAGTCAATAGTTGCTGGATTTGTGTTTGGATTGTAAGTTCCAATTTTTTCTAAATACTTACCATCTCTTGTTGAGCGCACATCTGCAGCAACAATCCAATAGAATGGTTTTCCTTTTTTACCGTGTCTTTGTAATCTAATTTTTACTGGCATAATTTTAAATTTTAAGGTACGAAACCTTGGTTATTAATTAGGGTGGCAAAGATAACAAGTTAATTTCAAATAATACGCTCAATTTTAGCATATTTTACACCAACCCCGTAAATCCCAAAAACGCCAGTGATAAAAGTCCGGCCACCAACAAATTAATGGGTACGCCTTTCATTCCTTTTGGAATATTTGCCAGCTCTAAATGCTCCCTGATACTCGCAAAAACAATCAGTGCCAAGGCAAATCCGATGGCATTTGAAATTGCAAAAAGTACTGCTTTTAACAAACTGCCATTTTCCAGTCCCAAGGCTAAAATTGCAACGCCCAACACCGCGCAGTTTGTGGTGATTAATGGCAAAAAAACACCAAGAGCCTGGTATAATGGCGGACTTACTTTTTTGATGATAATTTCAATCATTTGCACCAAGGTGGCAATTACCAAAATAAAAGTAATGGTTCTTAAATATGCTAAACCTGCAGGAACCAAAAGGTATTGATGCAATAAATAGGTGGTTGTGGTGGCAATAGTCATCACAAATAAAACTGCTCCGGACATACCAACCGAGGTTGAAACTTTATTGGAAACGCCTAAAAACGGACAAATTCCCAAAAACTGCGTCAATACAATATTGTTTACAAAAACAGCTGCGATAAGTATGAGTATGTAATCCATTTTAGGTAGTTTTAGTTGAAATTTTATTGAATAAAACCGTTAAATATGCCAAAGCAATAAAGGCACCCGGCGGCAAAATAAACAGGATAAAGGTGGTGGCATTTTCCGAAACAAATTTAAAATCAAAAATACTTCCGTTTCCTAAAATTTCACGAACAGCGCCTAAAACTGTCAAAGCAATTACAAAACCAAGGCCCATTCCCAACGCGTCAACAACAGCATCGGTCAGTTTATTTTTTGAAGCAAATGCTTCTGCCCTTCCTAAAATTAAGCAGTTTACCACAATTAACGGAATGAAAATTCCCAATTGCTCATATAACATTGGAATATAGGCTTCCAAAATCATTTCAACAATGGTTACAAAAGAAGCGATGATGATAATAAATGCCGGAATGCGAACTTTCCCCGGGATTTGAGATTTCACCAATGAAACTACTACATTAGACATCAACAACACAAAAAATGTTGCAATGCCCATTCCCAAACCGTTAAATGCCGATGAAGTAACTCCTAAAGTTGGGCACATTCCCAACAACATCACAAAAATTGGATTTTCCTTTACAATTCCCTTCAAAAATATTTCTTTTTGACTGATAATATTTTACATTTTTTTATTTTTTAGGAATTTTTAGCGCTTCTCTATTTTTCACAAATTCATCAAAAGCCATTTGTGTAGCTTCACAAAATGCGCGTGTGGTAATGGTTGCTCCAGACAGGGCGTCAACTTCACCGCCATCTTTTGTCACGCTTAATTTATAGATTGATGGATTTATATTCCTGAATTGTTGTAAGAATTTTTCATCTTTCATTTTTGTTCCCAGTCCCGGTGTTTCTTTATGTTCAAGCACTTCAATATTTTGAATAGATCCGTCAGGTTTAAATCCGACCATAATTTTCACCAAACCGCTAAAACCTTTTTCAGAAGAGCCAATAATTGCAGCACCCACAAAAGCATTATTTAAAAAAGCAGGATACATTTCCACGCTGTCTTGTGCAAAAGGAGATTTTACCTTTTTTATTTCAATTACCGGATTGTTGTCGAAACCCGTGAGCACCAATTTTAGCGCTTCCGTTTTTTTCGCCAATTTGGCCTTTGCTTTTGGTTCCAAAGTTAAATTGTTTACAAAACCCAATAAAAATCCGGAGATGATTGTAATCACGAACAATGAAACCAGCATATTTAAAAACGTGTCTTTTTTCTTAAGCATAATCACCCCATTTTAAATGAAATTTTAGCGCCAAATCGCCTTGGTTTAAAAATTTTATTGATCAAAGGTACAAAAGCGTTCATAATTAAAATAGCGAAGGAAACGCCTTCCGGGTAAGCGCCAAACAGCCGAATAACCACCGTAATAACTCCAATTCCAACAGCAAAAACAATCATTCCAACTTTTGTAACCGGACTTGTAACCAAATCTGTTGCCATAAAAAATGCGCCTAAAATTGCACCTCCAGTCAGCAGATGAAATAACGGATTCGCATAATGTTCGGGATCTATATACCAAAAAATACCCGTCATTACAGCCATTGTTGCCAACATCATAAAAGGAATTTGCCAAGAAATCACTTTTTTGATGATTAAATAGAGTCCGCCCACCAATAAAGCAAAGGCCGACATTTCACCCAGTGAACCACCCATAACACCCAAAAAAAGGTCTATATTTGAAGGAATTTTGGTGCTTAATTCAGTCATAGTTTCTCCGTACAACAATCCTTCTTTAATAATTCCCAAAGGCGTTGCGCCGGTAACAGCATCGGAAATTGTGGTGTTATTTTCAACGGCCGTTGGCCACATTGTCATTTGAACAGGAAACGAAATCAGCAGAAAAACCCTGCCCACCAAAGCCGGATTAAAAATATTGTTTCCCAAACCGCCAAACGACAATTTCGCAATGCCAATGGCAACCAAGCTACCTACAATTACCATCCAAATCGGCAATATTGACGGTAGGTTAAAAGCCAACAAAATTCCCGTGAGCAAAGCAGAACCATCACCGATGGTAACTGCTGTTTTCAATAAATATTTCTGAATTAAATATTCAAACAACAGGCAAGAAATTACAGCAACCAACGTCACAATTAAAGCACTTATTCCAAAAATATAAATCGAAACAAAAAAAGCCGGAAGCAATGCCAAAACCACATCATACATCAATTTTTTTGAAGTTCGATCTGTATGAATGTGCGGTGAGGCCGAGACAATAATTGATTGTGTTTCCATCTTTATTTTTTTGTTTTTTCCAGTTTCCCTGCATTAATTTTTGCGTATCTGATAAAATCCAAAAGCGGCCGGTTTGATGTGCAAACGTAACTGCAGGATCCGCATTCTATACATGTTAAAACAGCTTCACTCAAAGCGCTTTCAAACAATCCTTTTTCTGCTAAATTCATCAGTAAAAATGGCTCGAGTCCCATTGGGCAAACTTCAATGCATTCCCCGCATCTTAAGCAGCTCGTCACTTCTTTTCTTTCGGTTTCCAAAGCTGAAGCCATCAATATTCCCGAAGTTCCTTTGGTGACAGGAACCTCCGCATTTTTAAGCGCTTTACCCATCATTGGCCCGCCATTGATGATTTTTCGCACACCTATAGGAATTCCGCCAACTTCATTAATTAAATCACTGATGGGCGTTCCTATTTTTACCCAAAAATTTGAAGGATTTTGCAGCTTTTTTCCGGTAACCGTCACTACGCGTTCAATCAAAGGTTTGTTGTGCTGTACCGCCTCATAAATCGCAAAAACGGTTCCCACATTGTGAACAATAACACCAACATTTTTGGGCAATCCGTTTATGGGAACTTCCCTATTCAGCAACGCTTTTATTAACTGTTTTTCGCCGCCTTGCGGATATTTTACTTTTAACGAAGCTACTTGAATGTTGGTTTTATTTTTTGTCAAATTACCAAACAATTTAATCGCATCCTTTTTATTGTTTTCAATGCCAATAATCGCTTTGTTGATGTGTAAGGCAAGCAATATTATTTCAATCCCAACCAAAATTTCTTCGGCTTTTTCAAGCATCAATCGGTGGTCGGCGGTTAAATAAGGTTCACATTCAATGCCGTTTACAATAAGGAAGTCGATTTTTTCATCTTCTTTCAGATGCAACTTGACATGCGAAGGAAAAGTTGCGCCACCCAAGCCAACTATGCCGGAATCGGAAATTCGTCGGATAATTTCCTGCGGATTTAAATCGATATCTGTTTTTAAAGGATAGGTAATTTCTTTAAAATTCGCAGCATTCTTCTCATCGGTCCTAATCACAATGCATTGCTTTTTATAACCGCTGCTATCAATCATTTTATCCAGTTTGGTAACTGTTCCCGCGACCGGAGCATGAATGTTGGAAGACACATAACCACCCGATTTTGCGATAATCTGGCCAATTTCAACCTTATCTTTTACGCCGACAATGATTTCAGCAGGAATTCCCATATGTTGAGAAACAGGCACATAAACTACCTTAGGAACAGGCAATCGCTTTATTTCCTGTCCGGCCGATAATTTATTGTCAGCC
>DATIRG010000277.1:0-3544 GCA_035470005.1 Lutibacter sp.
AGTTTCAGGCAGCAAAGGCATTGACAATGATTTTGAGAACAAAGAAAAGAGAAATATCAATTATACCTATTTAACAAGACTTAACAATTACCAAATTTTTCATGGCCATTATGCGCAGAAATCTGATTTTAAAACTTCTGAAGGATTTTTAAAAGAGCTGGATGCTGTCACTTACGACAATGAGGAAGATTATTTATTTTCTCCTGATTACAGAACTTTGGTAACAAATCATTACCGAAGAAAGGCAAGCGAATTGGAAAGAAAGGAACAAATTGACGGTGATGTTGCTTTTATTAAAGTTTTGGACGGATTGGATAAACCGACCATGAAAAATGACTTGATTTATGAGCGCGTGAAATATGCTTTTACATATTCTGAGGATTTGGACCCACTTTACAAACAATTTATGGCATCTTCCACAAATGATGAGCATAAAAAGGAAATTACCGAAAGTTACAACAAATTTAAAACCGTAGCGAAAGGGCAACCTTCCCCAAAATTTAAAGATTATGAGAACTATGCCGGCGGAAAAACTTCCTTGGATGACTTAAAAGGAAACTATGTTTTTATTAATGTTTGGGCCACTTGGTCGAGCCCAAGCCCAAGAGAAATGAATTCCTTCAAGGAACTTGAAACAACTTACGCAGGTAAAAATATTAAATTTGTAAGCATTTCAGTTGACAGGGCAGCGGACTTCGATAAATGGAAAAGTGTGGTTGATGAAAATAAATTTGCCGGAATTCACCTGTTTGCAGATAAAGATATGGAGTCAAGTTTTATTCAGGAGTATTTTATCCAAATAACGCCTCGTTATATTTTAATTGACCCGGCAGGCAATATTGTGAATGCAAATGCACCAAGACCATCCAGCAGCAAATTAAAAAGAACTTTTAGTAAACTTAATATTTAATAAACAATTATATAACAAAATGAAGAAAATAATTTTATTTTTTGCAGTGATTGCAATGGTATCCTGTAAAACAGAACCAAAGGATTATGTAACATTGGCAGGAAAATTAAAAACGCCGGGCATTGAAAAATTGACAGTGCAAGGACGTGATTTTACAAAGGAAATAACAGTTAACAGCGATGGTACATTTTCAGATACCTTGAAGGTGACAGATGGTGTTCATGCAATATCAAACGGTGAAGACCGAGTGACTTTATTCTTAAAAAACGGATACGATTTAAATTTAGAATTTAAAGGTGAAAGATTGTCGGATGGAGTTACCTACAAAGGTGAAGGAGCAGGAACTAATAATTTCATGGAAAACAAACGCGGATTTTATATGAGTGACAACGCCAATCCTAAATCTTACTTTACTTTGGATAAAGCTGCTTTTGATGCAAAACTTGCTGCAGCAAAATTAGAATTGCAAGGCTATAAAGATCAAGCCAAAGATTTAGACTCTATCATTATTTCTATGGATGCCAGAAACGATGAAATGTTTTTTGGATATATTGAATCCAATTATGAAGCTATGCATGAAACTTTAACCCGTTTGGGAAAAGGAAAAGCATCGCCGGTATTTGCAAACTATGAGAATTTTAAAGGCGTAAAAACGTCGTTATCCGATTTAAAAGGAAAGTTTGTTTATGTAGATGTTTGGGCAACCTGGTGTGCACCTTGTAAAGCTGAAATTCCGTTTTTAAAATCTTTGGAAAAAGAATATGAAGGAAAAAATATTCAGATTGTAAGTATTTCTGTTGACAAGCCTGAAGCATACGAAACCTGGAAAAAAATGGTTGCAGACGAAAAATTGGGTGGTATGCAATTATATGCTGATAAGGATTTTGAATCACAATTTATTCTGGATTATGGTATCAACGCCATCCCTAGATTTATATTGATAGATACAGAAGGAAATATTGTGGATGCTGATGCACCAAGACCATCTGACCCTAAATTAAAAGAATTATTTACCGAATTGGGAATTTAAGATCCTGATAATTTTAAAATAAAAAACCCTGCGAAGCAATTGTTTCGCAGGGTTTTTTGTTGTAAAAGTTAAAAGCTTTTTTGTAAATATTATTTTACTTCAAATCAAACTCTGGCGATAGTATATTCATTTGTAGCGCTATTTTTGATGATTAAATAGTGAAATTAAATGCTGATTTTTTAAGTGTTGTAACTCGTTGTAAGCACGAATTTTCAACGAAATGGCTGCTATGATAAAATAGAAAAGTGTCAACCCCCATAAATGTAAATATTCATGGGTAACTTCAATTAATGAAGCTTGCATTTGCGTTAATTTCACAAATCCTTCAATGCCTGATGTTGATGGAAAGATGCTTGCCAATGCCTGATAAAAAGGGGAGAATCCTTCCAGCGGATAAGATAGTCCGCTTAACATTAACGAAGGAACAGAAATAAGCACTAAAAAAACGATTGATTCTTCTCTTCTTTTAAACAGTGAACTTATGGCAATTCCCAAAAAAACGACTGAAAAAATATAAGGTATTAAAAAGGCATAAATTGTCAATAAGGATGATCTTACCGGAATGGAGAAAAGAGTGAAAACGATGCCAATTTGAATTGGAATTATTACAGCGAAAATTAATGAGTATAAACTTGCTTTGCCCAACAATACCGGAATAGTTCCTCCCTTATGAAGCAATCTTGGAAAATCGGTTCTAATTTTTTTGTCTTCTTTCCTTGAACCATATAAAATTCCAATACCCATTAATATTACCAACTGAATAATTAATCCTGTTAAAATAGGAATAATATACGTGGCGTATCCAGAGGAAGTGTTGAATAAACTGGTAGAAATTGCCTGAATGGGGTTTTGATTTTGTTTTGCCGCCGTCATTGGATTTCCTTGCGCCATCGATTTTTTAATGCCAATACCCGCGTTAAAATAGCCGTTTGTGATGCTCACATTTCCCAATACCTTTTTGTAAAAAACCATATTTGAGGCATCGGCATAGGTTGAAATCGCTGTTGGCCGGCCATTTCTGATATTTTTTTCAAAATCTTTTGGAATGATCACAATGCCCATCACTTTTTTTGCATAATAGGCGTGTTTTGCTTCTTGTAAATCGGTAAAATTGGTCATTGTTTTAATTCCTGCGGAAGCATTCAGCATTTCAATATAATCCCTGCTGGTTTTGGTAGCATCCTGATTTACCACAGCTACCGGAACATCATAAATAACTTCATTCGAGTAAACATAGGAATAAACAAGCAGTAAAATTAAGGTAACTGCCAAAAATGTGGAAACAACGGCTTTATCCGATTTTATGGAATCCCATTCCGTAGCGATGGTATTCCAATACGAAAGTCTTGTTCTGTGATAAGGTTTAAATATTTTTTTTTTCATGCTTAAATACGATGTTCAAATTCGCCTTTTAATAATAATTTTTTCAATTTTGACCATCCAACCAACAGCGGCAGTATACTTAAAACAACCAATGACGCTATGGGGTAAAATGAATAATAAACGGGAATTCCCCTTTGTGTCTGGTCTAAAAATAATTCAAAAAAATGGGTGAATGGAAATAGCTGGCTTAGCCATTGCATTGGTGCAGGCATTCCAAAAAT
>DATIRG010000278.1:0-2399 GCA_035470005.1 Lutibacter sp.
CTTGTACACGATTTAAGTCGGTAATTTCTTGCTCACCCTCATCGGTTTTAACCGTGATTGTTCTCCCTCTATTCTCATAAAAAATCTCATCAATAGGATTTTCCGCAAAGTGGCCAAGTACATTAAAATTAAAATTTGCACGCATATTTGAAGACGGATTTCCTTCGATACCTACATAATAAGACTGCATATGGTCGAAACCAAGTTGATTTGGATAAACTAAGTTATCCGGGTCTTCATTATCTGGTGTTGTAATTAAACTTCCTCCGGTATTATAGGTTGTAAATTCAGCTCTTAAATTGCTGATACGTAATTTGTCATTACTCAAACTTCCTAAAGCAGCTTTATCACCTCGTGCCTTTAAAACGGCATCCATTAATTGAATATTTTTGAAATGATTTTTAACAAATTCCGGTGTAACACCAACGTTAAATGGATTTATTTGGTGTGCTTCTTTTAATGCGTAATAGGCAGCACGTGGGTATAAATCATAAAGTCCTCTTTCATTTGTTGGTCCTTTAGCACAAATACCAAACCATTCCTCGTTCATGTTGTTCTCGCCAAGTTCAAAGTCGCTTAGATAACCGCCATTCGCCCAAGAAGCATTATTGTCGTGAATATCCAAATTTGTGGTTTGGCCAAATTTCCACCAGCCATCACTAAATTGAAATGTAAATCCGCCAAGAGAATTACCGGATTTACCCATTCCATAAGCATTTTCATATATTTCCTGCCAGTTGCCCAACATATAATAAGCCTGAGACTTCTGATCTTCAGCATTTTCGATGGCATTGAATGCATCAGCACCAAATTCTGTAAACAAAATTGGTTTATCTAACTCATCTTTGACTTTCTGAAACGCATCACCAAATGATACTCCGCGATACATATTCACGCCGAAAATATCAACATCTTTACATTCTTTCTTTATAATATCAAGAAAAAGCAAATCCCCATTACACAAAGCAACAGGAATTGATTTGTCAATTTCTTTCATCGCAATGGCTGCTTCGTTAAATAATTTATACAAATGTTCGGCATGTTGGGTTGATTTTCTGTCTTCCATCGGAATGTTTTCCGTTTCAGCGCCTTCCCAAAAAAGTCCGTAATTATTTTCATTTCCAAGCAAATACAAGAGCAATCCGGGTGTACCTCTATATTCTTCAACCATCGACTTGACTTCTGAAATTAGCAGTTGACGTGTTTTAGGATCAGAATATTCAGTATTCGCAACCCAATTTCCGCTTAGGGTCAGCCCATAACGGCCAAATGAATGATTGATCATAGTATAAATACCATATTTTTCATAGATATACTTAATCCATTTTGGCTGGACTCCGGTATATTGACGAATCGCATTAACTCCCATGTTTTTTAACATAGACATTTCCGAGTCTAACGCAGCCATAATAACATCATCAGGTTGCTTCCACAAACTGTAAGAATAATTAGTTCCAATCGGAACATAATCCCAGTTCATACCGTTAATGATAAAATCCTTTCCATCAACAACCAATTTCATTCCTTGATCATTTTTTACAACCGAAACTTGACCAAACTGGGCAGATACAACAGTTGTAAATAAGCAAAGTGCCAATCTTAGTAAATTGTTTTTTAGCGTATTCATATTTATTTAATTTTGTGATTCACAAGATAATAAAAAAAAAAACACATCAAATAAAGTTCGTATCAAAAAACCATACACGGTAAATAATTATGTGTTTATTTGGTAAAAATGCATCTATCACACATTTTGCTGCCTTTAAAATACCTTTCGTATATTTTATAAAAAAGAAAAAAAATTGAAACTGTATAGGTACTGTTGTAGTATACAAACCAATTATTGGGTTACAAACCCAAAATAAAATGGATCATATTTAGCATCTTATGACGAATCCAATCCATTTTAAGCCAATATTTTTTTTAACCAAAACATTTATTGATGAGATCTGCAATAATTGCCTCATCTATTTTATTGGTACATTGAAAAATAAATAAACTGATAATTAATTGGTAAATATTGGTTTTGCGTTTTTTATTTATATGTCAATCATTCAATTTTTCCAAAACCTTTTAAATCATCAGAAAAAGAGGATCAGGAACTGTAAAAATTATTATTTGAAAAGAACATTCAAAATTTTTATTTAAAACCTCCAAATAAATTCATAATCCTAAAATTGTTTGAGGGCCATATCCTTTTAAAACAAATAAATGTCCGGTTTATTAATAAATAAACCGGACATTTTTACTTCATAGGTATAAACCTAATTAGATTATTTAAAATCCAAATAATTTTATCATAACCAAAAGGTTAAAAAAAAGCAGATACTTTGTTATATCTGCCTTTTCTCAATTATGCTTTCCTTTTAAAATTATATATGGTTTCGTTTATGGTAAAC
>DATIRG010000279.1:0-8550 GCA_035470005.1 Lutibacter sp.
GCAAGCGGCGCTGCTTCACCTGCAGCAAAAAAAATATTGACCGAAAAAGGGATTGCAGCTTCTGAAGTTACAGGAACCGGCAAAGATGGCAGAATCACAAAAGACGATGCCGTTAACGCTGTGCCAAGTATGGGAACGCCAGTTGGCGGATCGCGCAGCAGCGAACGCACAAAACTTTCTATGCTTCGCAGAAAAGTGGCTGAGCGTTTGGTTGCGGTAAAAAATGAAACTGCCAGGCTTACCACTTTTAATGAAGTGGATATGAAACCTATTTTCGACTTGAGAAACGACTTTAAAGACGCATTTAAAGAGAAACACAATGTTGGATTAGGATTTATGAGTTTCTTTACTTTGGCTGTTGTAAGAGCCTTAAAATTGTTTCCTGATGTGAATTCCATGCTGGATGGCGATTATAAAATTTTGCACGATTTTATGGATATTTCCATCGCGGTTTCCGGTCCGAAAGGCTTGATGGTTCCGGTCATCAGAAATGCGGAAAATCTTTCTTTCAGAGGCGTGGAAAATGAAGTAAAACGATTGGCATTGAGAGCAAGAGACGGACAAATAACAGTTGATGAAATGACCGGAGGCACTTTTACCATCACCAACGGCGGCGTATTTGGTTCCATGTTGTCGACACCAATTCTAAATCCTCCACAAAGCGGAATTTTAGGAATGCACAACATTGTTGAAAGACCCGTAGCCGTTAAAGGTGAAGTGGTTATCAGACCAATTATGTTTGTTGCATTGTCTTACGACCACCGAGTTATTGACGGACGGGAATCTGTTGGATTCTTGGTTGCCGTAAAAGAAGCACTGGAAAATCCTGTAGAAATTTTGATGGACAACAATCCTAAAAAAGCATTGGAATTATAGATTAAGATTCCTTCAAAAAAAATAAAAAACCCAAGCAAAATTTGTTTGGGTTTTTTATTTTTAAGTCCTTAAAGCCAACGCATTATGGGGCCTTTAAAACTTATACACCAGCTTTTTTAAATACAAACTTTTCGTTTCGTAATTAATGATGGCTTTTCCTTTTTCTAAAATATCGGCGCCGATAATGCCGTCAACAGCTTCTGCGTGATGTTCTGTCAGTGCTGTATTCACGTGGGTTAAATCGAACAATACTACTGTGAATTTTTGGTATTTCCATTGGTTGATTTCAATGCTGTTTTTGGAAGAAACTTTCGTTTCCATCCCAATAGCTCCGGCACCGGCGGCTTTTGTTTCGGAATCTTCCACCTTTAACTTAAACTTTTCGGCCAAAGTGATATCAATACAGGAATTTGAAGCGCCGGTATCCAAAATAAACCTGCCTTTCACACCGTTTAATTTCACTTTAAGCTCAAAATGATTGGTGTTGATCTTTTTGAGTTTTATTTTGGCGTATCCTTTTCTTAAAAGAATGTTGTTGAATTCCATCTATTTCTGTTTAGGACAAATTTACCTCTTTTTCATAAGAAAATATACTTCTGAAAATGAAACAAAAAAAATACTGTCTCTAAAAAAAAGACAGTATTTAACTATGATTTGACTGATTTGTTATTCTACTTTAAATGCAATCGGCAAACTGTATTTCACCCCAACCGGACGACCACGTTGTTTTCCCGGAATCATTTTAGGTAATGATTGCACTACTCTAATAGCTTCCGCTTCTAATCTTTTGTGTGGTGCTCTAGCCTGAATATCTGTAATTTCTCCTGTTTTATCAATTTTAAACATTACAAATATTTTTTTGATACCAGGTGTCAATCCCAATTCCGAGGCCAACTCTGAATTAAATTTTGAATTCACGTGTTTAGAGATTTTATCTTGCAAACAATCTTTCAACTCCGCTTTTGAACCTTTACATCCTGGGTAAATTGGCACATCTTCAATAATTGCAAACGGAACGTCTTCCTCAATATCTTCAGCCATCTTTACCTCAACAATTTTTTTAACTTCAACCGCCTCTTTTTCGTTTGATTCAGTTGATTTAATCACGGTTTCCTCTATCTCCTTTTCGTCCTCAACAATTTCGATTTTGTCAGGAGCCGGTGGTGGTGGCGCTTGTTGTTCAGGCGGTTTCACTTGCTCTATTTCTATCGTTTGCTCTTCATCTTCGGCATTGTAGCTTGCAGGGCCAAGTTCTGCGATAACTCTATCATACGTCTTCTTTTCAATGGCTAAATACACCACTAAAAGTGCTAATACCAACCCTAATTGCATAAACAATTTGGTGTAGGTCTCTAAATTCGCTTTTGGATTTTTTTTGACTTGCATCTGTAAAATTTTTATAGGTTGCTAATTTAATAATTTAAATATATTATACAAGTATATTTTTTAATTGATATTAATTTTTTTTCAAAACAAGGATAAAAAATATTGTTGCAACTGAAATACCCGTAAAATTGGCAAAAACATCGTATAATTCTGCTTGACGGTTAACGGTTAATGCTCTCTGTAAAATCTCAATAATTATGCCATAAATAAAAACAGCTAAGGCAATCAGCATGATAGATTTTAATGAGCCGAATTTTACATCATAAGTTAATAACCAACTTATTGTCAATATAAAATAACCGGTCGCATGCAATATTTTATCTGAAACTTGCACATCAATTCCCAATCCGCTTTTAATTGAGATTAGGCTTCCAACCGCAATTGCAATTGTGAAAAATAAAGCAATGTAAAAAAAATAATTACGCCCCAATCAGTTCTGCGTATTCGGCTGCCGATAATAATTCATCTAGTTGAGAGGCGTCCGAAATGGCTATTTTAATCATCCATCCTTCTCCGTACGGATCTTTATTTACTTTTTCCGGTTCATCACCTAGGGCTTCATTGAATTCAATAATTTCACCTGAAATTGGCATAAATAAATCCGAAACTGTTTTTACGGCTTCCACCGATCCAAAGACTTCTTCTTTCTCAATCGTTTCATTTAAGGTATCAACATCAACATAAACGATATCGCCCAATTCACTTTGCGCAAAATGCGTAATGCCAACTGTTGCGGTATTGCCTTCAACTTTAATCCATTCGTGGTCTTTCGTGTATTTTAAATCTGCTGGAATTTTCATTATTTTATTATTTAATTTACTGTTTATTTTATTTTTTAATTACCAAATATATACCTGACGCTTAATCCCGAACTTACCGATTGTCTTGGGAACGTTGTTGAAATTGCATATTGGGAAGAACTTTGGTCAAAGTAAAAAGAGGTCGTCAGGTTTTTACTAACCGCATAATCCGCAAAGAATTTCAAGGACAATAAACGTTGTCCGCCCGTAACTTGATCGTTGTCTTTATCAATGGCCCTGATAATTGTTTCATTGTCTCTTAACGATATATCTGCCCTTAAATCCAAATCTCCTTTTAGTTTTGTCACCTCACCTCCAAACTTAAAGTTCATGGCCAAATCTTTAAGTCTGTACCCCAATCCAACCACATATTCTGTCCCTTTTATTTGGGTAATTGTATTGTTGTTAAAGTTTAAAGTAAGCCCTCGGTCCTTATTAATTCGACCGCTGAAAGATACGGAATTTTTCATTTTCACATCAACTTTTATCAGTGGAGAAAATTCTTCCAATAAATTAACATTTGAAAAAATGGTTTTGTTGATGTAATTGCCTGCTATATCGGTTTCTGCGTAAGGATTGTTATTGTTATAAGCCAAATTATTGCTGAAACTTGTGATGGAATATAAAGAATTATAGCTGTGCGTAATCAAAAAACTCCTGAAATGTTCTTTAAACCAGGCCATTTGCATCAATCCTTTGTAGGTTAATTTCCAACTTGGAATGGGCACTTCCCTAAAAGCACCTAATTTTACGGTAGCAGCATCTTTCCCGGAATAGGCCGCCATAAATGCCGGAAGCATTACCTGTTCGCTTGTTTCGCCATAACCGCTTAACGGCTGACCAGTACTTTCAGCAAGCCGTTGCGCAATAATTGCCCTGTTGTTTTTAAATTCTTCAAAAGTGACATCACTGTTATTGAATGATGTTTTTATCATATTGTGACTTATGCTGAAGTTTCCGTATTGGGTAATTGGAGAATTTGTGTTTAAAACATTGTTTACCACATCCAATTGTTGCGATGTGTTTTTGGTGTAAGTTTTAGTTCCCCTAAACTCGATATCCAAATTTTTTGATGGCTCAACAGTAATGGTAGCGTCCAATTTATTTAAATGTGTTTGACTAAATGTTCTGTTGAAATAAGGATCGTTTTGGTCTCTCGACAGCAACCAGCCATTTTCAACCGCTCTTTGTCTGATGTCAATCTGGCTTCCAAAAACAAATCCAAATGTTGGCGCAAGCCCGCCGCTGTAATTGTCGCGTCCCAAAAATCCAATTTGAGGCACGTAGCCCGGCAAGAAAGTTCCATTATTTTCAGAATAATTAATCCGTGCTTTTTTTATCGCAGTTATAACGTTGTAAAAAGTCTGTCCGATTTCAGATCCAACAGACTTGTTCTTTTTGGTTGCATCATTTTGGGTAACTTCCGGCGCGTTTGAATCAGCAGCATCAACTTCCGATTTCTTATTCAACAGCCCGTCAAGGCCAATGGTTTTGTAAAAAGTGTTAAAATCCAAATCAAAACCCAAGGTGTGTGTATTTGCATTTTGAATAACATTTCCAACTTTGTCCACATAAGATTGTGAAGATGCCTGCCAGTCAAAATCGGCGGTATAAGCGTAGTTTGCATTTACAAATTCTAAAAACGGCAGTTTATTCAATGGTATTTTGTAGGTTCCGTTTAACGATTGGCGGTAATGATCCGGCCTTCCTGTGGTAAAGAAATTGTCGAATAATTGAATGTCGTCCGTGGCGTAGAAATCGTCATAAATATTGTTATTGGCCGCCCTAAAATTAAACTGCAGCGATTTTGTTAAATTATACCCAATCGCATAATCCCAGTCGAACATAAAATGACGTTGCCTTAACACGGGCAATTCAGGCAAGCCTTCAATTAAACTTCTCGAAAGCTGTTCATTGTAACGTCTGATAATATTTGAATTTACAGAAATTGTTGAAGGCAATAAACTCAGGTTAAAATCTTTGATGAATTGTAAATACTTGCCTTTTAGCGCCTCAGAATTTTTAAATGGCTCCAACGTAAATTCCTTAAAACTGTAATTATAATTTGCCGATGCCCGCACATTTTGATCGCTAAATTTTTGAACGTTGTAATCTTTGTGATAGGTTTCGTTATAGGCATAGGAAACCGACAAGTTTTCCACACTGTAAAAACGCTGCTTATTGTCTGAATTTTGATTAAATTCTTTTCTGACATTGATTAGACTGATGCTTCTTCTTTTTGTGTAATCTCTTGCGCTGGCACTGTTTGGGTTGATGTCTTTTGCATCTTCAAACAACACATCCTGATATTGGGGATCGTATTTCGGATCTTTAAACTCTTCCGAAACACTATAATTAAAAGGCAATCTTATGCCCCAATCTTTAGGCAACAGTTTTCCGAAATTCACATTGGTGACCACGTCATACAATTTTGTGTCTTGCTGGCTGCGTTCATTTACGCGCTGTTCAATACCTCCAAATCCTTGTGTTTCCATTCTTCCTGTTACAGCAACATCCGCAAAATCGGCAAAATTTGCATCGGCGCTTACCACAGCTGCCCAACCGCCTTTATTGTCGAACTCGGAAACCCGCATTTCATTGAACCAAATTTCAGCACTTTGATTGGTGGTAGTTGCGTTTTTAACACCCAACATAATGGTTTTAATATTCGCCAAATTCGGATTTCCTTTTACCCTAATTTCATAACCATCCAAACCTTCAATAGGTGAAGGCGCATTTACTGCAGGAAACAAAATATTTGGTGCAACGCCGGCTTCAAATCTCAATAATTTAAGTTTTCCCAAATATTCCAAAAAGGCATCCAAATTGTTTTCTTCCGGCCAAATTTCCAGCGGAGTTGTAACACCGTAATCAGACACCGTCAATAATTTTTCCAGCTGATAATAGTTGTCATTTAAATCACTTCCAATTCTGATGATGGCTTTTAATTCATTGTCCTGAACCTGTGGTTTTGTTTGAACGCCTTCGGCATGCAAAAACAATTTAAGGTGTTTGTACATTCTTAAATCTACCCTCACATTTTTGAATATGGCTCTGGTTTCCTCAGGCTCCAAATCGGTAACTTTCAACGATAATGATTGCTCATTTTGTTTTTGCAAGGTGGTGGTTCCCCTTAAAATTTCACGCTCAATTCCCGGAGGCAACACATAAGGAATAGGGCTTCGACTTTCGTTTTCCTGAATATTTACCACGCCAACCTGAAAATTTTGAAGTTGTATATTGGTTAAATCCTGCGGCGGCACAATGGCTTCATCCAAAGTTTTGGTGAAACGTCTCCAATCACCGCGCACCAACTGCAACTCGCCAAAACGCAACACCACCGGCATTTTAAATTTGGTTAAAAATATCCGCATAAAACGAATGGTGTTAAACCCGGTAATATTGTTGACAACCTCATCCGGACTACTTACTTGAATCCTGAATTGCAACCATCTAAATTCTTTTTCGCTGCCGTCTTCAAGCTCAACTTTTACTATTTTCTCATCAACAATATTGTTTTGCCCTATCACCAAATCGTTCTTATTTAAAGACACTTTATATTGATAATAACTTTCAACCGTGTTCATAGTCTGGTCTCTGTTGATGTCTTCTACATCAGGAAATGTTGTTGCTGATGTTGGATAACTTTCTGTTGATAAATTATTTGTAGGTGAATTTCCTTGTGTATTGTTAAACTTTTTATAACGTGTTAAAACGGATGCATTGTTGTTGTCGTATTCCGTGCTTCTGAAATAGGAATAATTGTCATTTGCCGGATCGGGGCCAAAAGCGGTTCCAAATTTTTGGATCTCTTCGGCATCATTCAAACCGTCAAAACCAATATCCTGACTCAAACGTTCATCATCTTTGTCGCTAAACGCATATAATAAAGATTGGTTGGTAGGAATTTTACCCCAGTCTGTTGGCTCTGTATTGTTTGTGCTCAACGGATTTTCAGGCAAGCCGTTTTCGTACATTTTTCGGCCATCCTTTAAAATATCTTCTGAAACATTTCCAAGGTTAAAATAAACTTCCCCAACCTGATTTGCAGGATCGCTCGGATTTACGCCGGAAGGCAAACCTTCTTCATTTGTAATGGAATAATGGTCGTAAGGATCCATCAGCCAAAACTGGATATATTCTACGTTTGATTGTTCAAAGTTTGTGGTAGTTAGTGGTCTGGTAATTCCCGCCCATCTGTCTTCCGGATCGGTAAATTTTCCATCGGCACCCAAATTGGCGGTGTCAAAATTATAACTTCCCCGTTCATTTGGAAAATAAGCCAAATCCAAGGTTCTCACTACGGTTGACTGCGTTAAATCCAAGTCTTGCTCCGGAAATAATTCTTCATACCTGATTCTTCTTACTTCCGCACGAGAAAGCTCTGCATTGTCTATGTTTCCTGGCTGTAATGATGATCCTCCGTAAAAAAGCGGATCAATAGTATACCAGGCCAATCGGGCTCTTTTATAACCGTAAGGCAAACCGATGGCGTTTCCGCCCAAATCAAATTGCGTTTGGTATTGCGGCGTGCTTGCCATATACCATTGCTGAATTGTTTTTATTTCTATAGGAATTTGGGAGCCTTCAAAATCATCTACATAAGAAGTCGCTTGTCCGTCTAACTCAATTCTTTTTGGAGAACCCGGAATTAAATAGGCAAAATCTCCCCGAATTGAAAAATTTGAAGGAACATCTGTATCAATATTTGGCAATTTGTTCACCCATTTTGTAAATTTAGGAACTTCTGTTCCGAAGCTTGCATTCAATCCAAAAATGGTGTTGTTGATTGGTTCTTGTCCGAACAATGCTTTTTGTGTCAACGGCTTTTCATTTAAATTTAAAATTGTGGCGCCGGCAATAAAATTATCGGAAAATTTATGCTCAATGTTAACACCCAAAAAGCTTTTTGTCTGCAAATTAAAAGTCGCATTGTTTTCCACAGAAACTTCAATTGGCGCATTGGATGCTTCCAAACTTGGATTGATAATCTGCACCCGACCCATTTGATAATCCACCACATAATCAACGCCTTCAACCAATTCCCTTCCGCCGGAAGTCACCCGAACTGATCCTTGCGCCACATTAAACGCACCTAAAGGAATGCCGTTGGCACTTTCAGATTTATGGTAACCTTTTAATAAGTACTTGTCTTTTTGCTGAAAATTGTTTTTTGCTTCAGATTGGGTAATTCTGTAAAGTTCGTTAAATATGTAAATTTCATCAGCAGTATTGGTCAATTTGGTCTGCAAATCTGTACCGAAAGGTTCTACATTTGGAAAAATAATATATCCTTTTTCTGAATTTACCGTTGCGCCTTCCACATAATCAAAATAGCCATCGCCTTCCGGTGTGTAAAACATACTTTGGTCCAGCCTGTCCACATCCAATAAATTCAGTAATGTTCTATCTGAAACACCCGGAGTTTCTGCATTTTGCAAAACATTGATTGAGACACCGGTTGCATCATCCGCATACAGCAATTCCA
>DATIRG010000280.1:0-2295 GCA_035470005.1 Lutibacter sp.
TTGAAAACGAAGCGATTTCGCTGATTAAGCAAGGGCATGAAGTTTTTTTGTTTTGTTTGAAATACCATAAAAATGAGGGTGATGTTAACATTAACGGAATCCAGGTAAAGCGTTATCAGTCAAATAAATTGGAATACAAATTATCGGCATTGGCCTATACGTTTCCATTTTATACGCTAATTATGGCCAATAAAATTAGTCGTTTTTTAGAAAAGCACCATATTGAGATCATTCACATTCATGACATGAGAATTGCCGAGGCTGTTTTTAAAGCCAATAAATCATTGCAATTACCTGCGGTTTTGGATTTGCATGACAATATGCCCGAAATCATGAAATTGTATGCGCATCTTCAAAAATTTCCCGGAAAACAGCTGATCTCTCCAAAAAAATGGAAGCAAAAAGAAGAAGAATTTATTCAAAAAGCTACCAAAATTATTACGGTTTCACAAGAGTTTATTGAAGAAGTTGTTGGGCGCACCCAAATTCCCCGTGATAAAATTGTGTTAGTTCCAAACACGGTACATCAGTCATTTTATAAAGATGCTCTAATTGATGATTTGATTGTTGACACTTATAAAAACGACTTTGTGATTTTATATTTGGGAGATACAGGATTGCGACGCGGACTTCAAACAGCCATTGAATCGTTGATGATTTTAAAGGAAAAAATTCCAAATGTAAAGTTAGTCATTGTGGGAATAAGCTCTACAGATTCAATTTTAAAGCAACAGGTAATCGATTTAAAGTTGGAAAACCATGTCGATTTTAAAGGTTGGCAAGATGTTTCGTTGTTTCCTTCTTATATTGTGGCAAGTGCTGTCTGCATTTCGCCATTACATAGAAATATACAGCATGATGTGGCTTACGCAAACAAACTTTTTCAATATATGAGTTTTGGAAAACCTGTTTTGGTGAGCGATGCTATTGCACAGAAAAATTTAATCGAAAAAACAAACTCAGGTTTGGTACATTTTGAAAAGGATGCCCAAGATTTTGCACAAAAAGTGTTGCAATTATATGCTGATCCTGCGTTGAGAAATCGTTTGGGAAGCAATGGAAAGCAATTTGTGGATGAAGAGTTTTGTTGGGAAAAAACCTCGGAAAAATTAATAGCTTTGTATGAAAATTTAAGTTAATAATGAAAAAAGCGCTCATCATTACTTATTATTGGCCTCCTGCAGGAGGTTCGGGTGTGCAGCGTTGGCTCAAGTTTGTGAAGTATTTTAGGGATTTTGGCATTGAACCCGTAGTTTATACCGTTCAAAATCCCAATTATCCCATTGTTGATGAATCGCTTGAAAAAGATATTCCTGAAGGCATGGAGATTTTAACCCAACCCATCTGGGAACCGAATAATTTGTTTGCTTTCTTCGGAAAAAAGATAACTGAAAGCGCCGGTTTTTTAAATCCGAATCCTACTTTTTTAGGTAAAATTTTACAATATATCCGCGCAAATTATTTTATTCCTGATGCTCGTAAATTCTGGGTAAAACCATCAACAAATTATTTAAAAAAGTATTTGAAAGCAAGCAAAATTGACGTGGTGATTACCACCGGTCCGCCGCACAGTATGCATTTAATTGGTTTGAATTTAAAGAAAGAACTCAACATAAAGTGGATTGCCGATTTTAGGGATCCGTGGACCGAAATTGATTATTTTCAGCAGTTGCCTTTAACCAAAAACGCGATTGAAAAACACCATTCTTTGGAAAAAGAAGTGCTGAAAAATGCAGAGGTGGTTTTGGTTGTCGGTAAAACGATGCAGGATAATTTCAGTCCATTTAACAGCAATGTAATTACGGTAACAAATGGTTTTGATGAAGTGCTTACAAATGAAAAGGTTGTATTGGACTCAAAATTTACGATAACGCATATTGAGTTGATGAATGCCGACAGAAATCCGTAAATGCTGTGGGAAGTTTTGTCGGAAATTGTTTCTGAAAACAAAGAATTTGCGACTGATTTTGAATTGAAGTTGATTGGAAAAGCGGATGTTTCCGTCTTTGCTGATATTTCAACATTTAGGTTGTCAAATAATGTTCAAATCATTGATTATGTAACACACGATAAAGTGGTGGAATTTCAGAAAAAATCACAGGTATTGTTGCTTATCGTAAACAATGTACCAAGTGCAAAAGGGATCATCACCGGAAAAATATTTGAATATTTGATGGCGAAACGTCCTGTTTTGGCCATTGCGCCATTAAACGGAGATTTGGCGGAAATCATAAAAGAAACAAATTCTGGAATTGTTATTGATTTTGGTGATATTGTTGCGCTAAAAAAGGCTAT
>DATIRG010000281.1:0-9637 GCA_035470005.1 Lutibacter sp.
GTTAATGTTCTTTGAAAATATTCAATATCATAGGTATTTATAGCAGCACCAAGATATAAGTTATCATTGTGCTGTGCGGCAAACGTAAATGAATATTTACTATTTTTTCCATCCGTAAAATTTTCAAAATATTGATTTTCAGCATTTCCATAAACAACTTCAGGGTCATAAAAATCTGTTAACGGCGCATAACCGCTATTTCCTTCGGCAATCCAAAAATTTTCAAAATCATTGACAATGCTGTAGTTAAATCCTAAAGCAATATTGCTCCATTCGGAATTATTGCCATAACCTCTAAAAACAAATACACCACCTGCTTGGGATAAATTTGTGAAATCATTTTCAAATTGGGTATTGTTTCCATAAAAACCAGCCATTGTTTTGGCGTTTCTGTTGTTTAATGAAATGGCAAATTCACTTTTCAAAAACACAGCAGCTCCGGCAGGATTCATTTCCATAGCAGATAAATCACCTCCCAAGGCGCCAAAAGCACCGCTCATTGCATTGTATCGTGCTGTACCGGTTATATTTTCTTTAGAAAATAACACACCAACATCATTATACCCCAATGTTTGTGCATTTAAAATATAGCCAAAGCATAATAAGGTTGCCACTAAATATAATTTCTTCATAATTTTCGAATTATTTAAACCTAAAATTTTTATTAATCTCTTCTTGAATTACTTCTTGTTGATGAACTTGAAGAAGATGATTGCGATGAACTGCTTCTGCTTTCAGTATTTGAACTTCTGTTTACCGAAGAATTTTCGTTTACAGAACTTCTTGTGTTATAGGAATTGTTGTTTGAGTTTGAGTTTGAATTGGTATTATATTCTCTTCTAACCGTATTCGTGCTGTTTTCTGTCCTAACAATATTGCCTGTATTTTCTCTTCTAACAGTATTTGGAGCGACACTTGAATTTTGATTCGCCGAATTACTCGGATTCACTCTAATTATTGCATTCGGGTTAGGATTAACCGATGTCACTCTGTTCACATTCGTCGGTGAAAAATTATATGACGAATTTCTTCTGGTGGATGAAGACCTTTGAATCGTATTGTTATTTGAGCCTCTTTGAATGGTATTTGAGCCTCTGTCTATGGTGTTATTTGATCTTGTTGGCTGTCTATCAATGTTATTATTTCTGTTAATATTGTTGTTTCTGTTTAAATTTCCATCCGTAGCTCTTCTGGTTGATGTGTTCACATTTCCTCTTGCCGAATTGTTTTGTATACTGCTTCTTCTGCTTAACGGTGATAAATTTGAGTTGTCTGACCTTATTCCTGTATTTCGGCTTGTTCTTTTTCCAAAGCTTTCATACCTGTCATAATAGTTGGGGTAATTGTTGTAATAAGAACCATAAGGATTGTAATAATTTCCATAGTGTCCATAGTATCCGTAATTATACGGATTGTATCCATAAGAATAATAAGGATTATAATAATTGAATCTCCAAGGATTGTAATAATATGGGTAATAATTGTAATAAGGTTCGTAAAATGGGTTATACCAATAATAGTTAGGACTCATATAGCCATAACCGCTGTTTATGTTAATTACAACATCACCACTATACCCCCAAGGTTCATTGTAATTTGTGTATAATTGGTCATCTTGAACATTGGCATCATCGTAATAATAATCATCAATCTCTGTAAAAGTATCTTCTTCTTTTAAATTTTGAAGATCTTCCAGTTGTTTTGAAAAATAATTCTTATCAAAATTAGATTGATTTTCAACAACCACCACTTCATTTCTGGTTTGATTATTTGAAGCATAAATGCCGTCATCGTCACCATTGTAGGCACTTTGATAAGTTCCACAAGAATTTAAACCGGCAAACAGCACCACTAAAAGGGCAATTTGCAAGCGTTTTTGGTTAATTATTTCTGAAGCTTTCATAATCAATTGTGGTTTTTATTGTTGAACTATTTAAAAAAAACTAATTTTGTCGAAATTAATAATTTTCATTAAAATAGGCACAACATTTATGCCAAACTTTTGATTATGAGCAAGAATTTAACAAAAAGAGAAACAGACTATTCCAAGTGGTATAATGAGCTTGTGGTTAAAGCAAATTTAGCAGAAAACTCGGGCGTTAGAGGCTGTATGGTTATTAAGCCTTACGGCTACGCAATTTGGGAAAAAATGCAAGCAGAATTGGATAGAATGTTTAAGGAAACCGGTCACGAAAATGCTTACTTTCCACTCTTTGTTCCTAAAAGCATGTTTGAAGCTGAAGAGAAGAATGCAGAAGGATTTGCCAAAGAGTGTGCCGTTGTAACGCATTATCGTTTAAAGAATGATCCAGACAAGCCGGGAAAATTGATGGTTGACCCAAATGCGAAACTGGAGGAAGAGTTAATTGTTCGACCAACAAGTGAGGCTATAATTTGGAGCACCTATAAAGGATGGATTCAATCTTACCGTGATTTACCGCTTTTAATTAACCAATGGGCGAATGTTGTGCGTTGGGAAATGCGTACCCGTTTATTTTTGCGTACTGCAGAATTTTTATGGCAAGAAGGCCACACTGCTCACGCTTTGGAAACAGAAGCCATCAAAGAAGCGGAGTTGATTTTGGATGTTTATGGCAATTTTGCAGAGAATTTTATGGCTATGCCGGTAATAAAAGGTTTAAAAACAGAAAGTGAACGATTTGCAGGCGCTTTGGAAACCTATTGTATTGAAGGATTAATGCAGGACGGAAAAGCATTACAAGCTGGAACATCTCACTTTTTAGGTCAAAATTTTGCAAAAGCATTTGATGTCAAGTTTACTTCAAAAGAAGGAAAACAAGAATATGTTTGGGCAACATCTTGGGGCGTTTCCACGCGGTTGATAGGTGCCTTAATTATGACACATTCTGATGATTTAGGCTTGGTTTTACCTCCAAACCTTGCGCCAATTCAGGTCGTAATTATTCCAATTCACAAAACTGATGAGCAATTAGACGCTATTTCAGCAAGAATTAATGAAATTGTTACCGAATTGCGCAAAAAGGGAATTTCAGTAAAATATGACGACCGAACTGCCTATAAACCTGGATGGAAATTTGCGGAATACGAACTGAAAGGTGTGCCATTAAGAATTGCCATGGGGCCAAAAGATTTAGAAAACGGCACTTTGGAAATAGCACGAAGAGACACCCTTGAAAAACAAAATATTTCTCAAGACACTGTTGTTGAATATGTTGAAAAAACATTGAAAGAAATTCAAAATAATTTATATCAAAAAGCACTAAATTATAGAGAAACACATATTACCGAAGTTGATTCGTTTGAGGAATTTAAAGAAATCTTAGAAACTAAGGGCGGATTTATTTCAGCGCATTGGGATGGCACCTCTGAAACCGAAGAAAAAATTAAAGATTTAACTAAAGCAACGATAAGATGCATCCCTTTAAATAATAAAATTGAAGAAGGAAAGTGCGTATTTACTGGGAAAAAGTCGACTCAAAGAGTATTATTTGCAAAAGCTTATTAATTTTTTAAAAAAACATTTTGTGGTGTAGAAAATAGTTGTATTTTTGCATCCGCATTGACAAAATAACGTTTGTTAATAAATTAATAATGGTCCGTTCGTCTAGGGGTTAGGACGCCAGGTTTTCATCCTGGTAACAGGGGTTCGATTCCCCTACGGACTACAAAAAAGTTAAAAAAAATAAAAATGGCAAATCACAAGTCAGCATTAAAGAGAATCAGAAGTAATCGCGCGAAGCAACTAAGAAATAAATATCAGCATAAAACAACTCGTAATGCTGTTAGAAACTTACGTGCTGCAACCGAAAAGGAAGAAGCTGTAGCGTTATTTCCAAAAGTAGTTTCAATGCTTGATAAATTAGCAAAGAAAAATGTTATCCACAAAAATAAAGCGGGTAACTTAAAATCTAAATTGGCTAAGCACGTAGCTGCCCTATAAAATTTTTAAACCTATAATTTAAAAAAGCATCCCGTTTGGTGATGCTTTTTTGTTTACAATAAATTCTGATTATTGTAATCAATCAGTGCCGAATGCTGGGCGACTTAAACGTATAAACTGGGCACCCTTATTTTCTAAAGCAACACAAGCTAAGACATCTTTTAACTTTTTTCCTAACCCGATGCTTTTAAATAAGTTACACTGTTATACTGCCTCTAATTCCATTTTTTATTTCTTGAAATAAAGAAAAACACTTCATACCAGAATAATTTTAAGACGAAACTGATTTACAACTGTAGCAAGCAGTTACTACCACTCATAGGTTTTATTGGCATCAAGACGGATAAAGATAAAAAGCAGTACTGTAAATCCCCAAAGTGCCGATCCACCATAGCTAAAAAAGGGCAATGGGATACCAATGGTTGGCACCAATCCTATAACCATTCCTATATTTATCACAAAATGCATAAAAAATATGGCCACAATGCTGTACCCATAAATTCTGCTGAATTTGGATTTTTGCTGTTCGGCCCTATCGATAATTCTAAGTAAAAAGGCCACAAACAAAATGATGACAAGGGCGCTGCCTACAAATCCCCACTCTTCGCCAACAGTCGTAAATATATAATCTGTATCTTGTTCGGGAACAAAATCCCCTTGGGTTCGTTCGCCTTCCAAAAATCCTTTGCCAAAAAAACCTCCTGAAGCAATTGTGGTAACCGATTGATTGGTATTGTATCCAGCCCCTTTCATATCTACAGTTTTACCAAGAATGATGTTAAATCGATCTCGGTGATGTTGTTTAAAAACGTGGTTAAAAACCAAATCAACACTAAAAATAAACATGGCCGACATAATATAAATACCAATTATTTTGATCCATCCTTTTCTAAAAGCCCTTGGCCTGTAAAAAATAAAATATAGAAGAATGCAACTAAATAAAACCAAAGAACTTATAAGTGTTATTTCGAAGCCTAAAATAAGGGTAATTACAAATAGAAATAAGGCAATAAAGCCAACAGTTATGTAATAAAATGGCAATCCTTCTCTGTACAATACAAAAATAAATGCGCCATAAACCAATGCCGAACCAGGATCGGGCTGCAATATGATCAGAATTGCAGGGAAAAATAAGAGTAGCAAGGCTTGAACCTGTGTGCTTAACTTTTTTAGGTTAAACATTTTATCACTCACCAATTTGGCTATTGCCAATGCTGTTGCTGCTTTGGCAAATTCTGAGGGCTGGAGACTAAAGCTGCCAATTGCGTACCAGGAGGTTGAACCGTTTATGTTTTTACCTAAAATAAAAAGTCCGGCAAGCAACACCAAAAAAATTATGTAAATAACTGGAGCATATTTCTCGTAAAATTTGGCTTCAAATAACAAAATAAGCAAAATAATTGGAATGCTCAATGCCATCCAAATAAGTTGCTTTCCGTACTCGGTTGAAAAATTTAATAAATCGAAATTATTTTCACTTATGGTTGCAGCATAGATATTGATCCACCCCAAAAAGATGAAAACGAAATAAAACAAGACCAAGATCCAATCAATTCCGTGAAATATATTGTCTTTTCTGCTTCTCAACTTTTATACCTTATTTTAACTGTTTGTCATATTCTTCCTGAAGGCTGCCGTTGACCATTCTTTCTTCAACCAATGGCCTTCCAATTTTACCCGTTAAATATTTTTCGATCATTAAAGTAGCAATTGGACCTGCCCATCGAGAGCCCCAATAGCCATTTTCAACAAAAACCGCAATGGCGATTTTCGGATTTTCTTTTGGCGCAAAAGCAATAAAGATGGAATGGTCTTGCCCATGTGGGTTTTCAGATGTTCCGGTTTTACCGCTTATCTCGAGTCCTTCTACCCGAGATCCCCTTGCAGTTCCTCTTGGGTTTTCAAAAACATCAAACAAACCTTGTATAACTGGCTTGAAATGCTTTTTATCAATTGTGGTATAAATTGGTGTGGTAAATTTTTTATCCAACGGTCTGCCTTTAATTTTTTTTGCAATATGAGGAATAAAATAAAACCCTTCATTCGCAATTGCCGCAGTCATATTCGCCAATTGAATTGGCGTAGTTAACACCTCACCTTGCCCAATTGCATTAGAGATGGTTGCTGTAGAGCGCCATCTTCCGTTTGGATAAACTTTATTGTACAAATCACCGTTAGGTATATTTCCTTTTTGCCCAACAGATAAGTCATTGTCTAAATAATTTCCCAGACCAAAACTTTCTGCATGCTTGGCCCACACATTTACACCTTGTGTTGGTGTTGGGAACTTATCAATCGTTTTTCTGTAGGCATTCGCAAAATAACTATTGCACGAACGATAAATAGCTACATTTAAGGCAACGGGACTTCCCCCAGTTTCGCAGTGGCATCTCATAAAAGATCCACTTCCCGAGCCATATTTATAGCCTCCAAAACATTGGATGGACGTTCCAGTGTTAATTACATTTTCCTGCAATGCTACCAAAGCTGATATTACTTTAAAAGGTGAACCTGGCGGATATTGCGCCTGTAAACCTCTATCCAATAATGGCTTACTTACACTGTCAAGATAGAATTTAGTGAAATTTTTTGATCGCTCTCGGCCCACCATTAAATTTGGATCATATGTTGGCATAGACACCATAGCCAAAATTTCTCCTGTTGACGGTTCAATCGCAACAATGCCACCGCGTTTATTTGCCATTAAAGCTTCGCCATATTGCTGCAGCACTGCGTCAATGGTCAACGTAATGTCATTTCCAGAAATTGGAAGCGTATCATACAAACCGTCTTTGAAGGAACCTATTTCTTTATTAAATCGATCTCGCTGGATAAATTTAACGCCTTTTGTACCTTTCAATACATCTTCATAAGATTTCTCTACGCCAGCAGTTCCAATTAATTCACCCAAATGGTAATTTGAATTGGTGTTGATCATAGCTTCGTTCACCTCACTGATATAGCCTAAAACATTTGCCGCAGAATTTTTTGGATACTCTCTTAATGATCTTTTCTGAATATAAAATCCTTTAAACTTATACAATATTTCTTGTAATGTTGCGTAATCGTCTTTTGAAACTTGTTGTAAAAAAGTAGAAGGTATTCTGGTGGAATAGTGTGAAGCCTTTTCAATTTTTTCAATAAATTCTTCTTTTGTAATTTTTAGTAAAGCGCAAAACGCAACAGTGTCCATAGGCTTAACCTCTCTGGGAATCACCATAACATCATAGGACAATTGGTTGGCGACTAACAAAATTCCATTTCTGTCGAAAATATAACCTCTTTCCGGGTAGTCGTACATGACCTTTACAGCCGAATTATTAAGAGTTGGCGTGTTAAAAGAATTGTTTAAAACCTGCAAATAAAATAACCTCGCAATATATACGACTCCTATAAAAATAATTAAAAAAGACAATAAGCCAGTGCGTTTCATCTGATTATTTTTATTAATTGTGAAAGATACGATGCAACGCTGATATTCATTCTTCTAAATATATAAATATTTTGTAAAAAGTGTCCTCTACTTCTTTTTGGTAAATAAGGTAAATCCCAAAAAACTTATAAGTATTGTAAAAATACTTGTTAAAATGGTGCTTGAAATAATGTTTAAAAATTCACTAAAACTAAAATATTCCAAGCTAAAAATAATGAAATGATGAATAATTGTTAATATGGAAATAAATAAAATAATTTTATTAACCGTAAGTGTTTTTAAGTTGAATTGCGCATAATCAAGATCCGATTTTCTTAAAACAGCCATCAATATCGGAAGTCTAAAATAGGCAATAAATGTGATTGCAAACGCATTGACACCACCGGAATCTGAGAAAAAATCTATTGAAATTCCCAACAAAAAACTTAGAATCAAAAACAAACCCCTTGTTTTTCTGACAGGATATAAAAATACCCAAGCAATGTAAACCATCGGATTTATGTGACCAAATATGTTCACATGATTTAAAATAAATACCTGCAAAAACAAAAGGCCTACAAAGCGAATGACGTTATTTAAGGATATATTATTCATTTACAACGCTTTGTTCAAGATTTATTTGTTCATCCTTGTGAAGATTTTTAACAATCTGTACTTCACCAATAGCGCTCATATCATTAAATAACAAAATATTAATAATCTGATATTTGTTTTGTGCATACTTAAAATCTTTTACCACACCAACCTCTATTCCTTCAGGAAAAATGGCTGATTTACCACCAGTAACAATGGTATCACCAGCTTTAACCAAGGCTTGTCTTGGAATGTCAATCACCTGAGTTATATTGTAATCCTTTCCGTCCCATACCATAGTTCCAAAATGATTGCTATTTTTCAAACGCACATTAATGTTAGAATTACTGTTTAAAATTGAAAGTACCGTAGCAAATTTTGGAGATAAATTTTTAATAACTCCTATGATTCCTTTGCTGTTTATAACACCCAAATCTGGAGCCAATCCATGTTTAGAGCCTTTATTCAGAGTTAAAAAATTATTCCTTTTAGTGTAATTATTATTGATAATTTTTGCAGTGGAATAGTCATATTTTTGAAAATAAAGGGAACTGTCTATCACTGTGAAGCTGTCCAGAACAAACTTATTTTCTCTTGCTTCCAATAAGTTTTTTAAACGGGCGTTTTCGTCGCTTAACAGTTGGTTGTCTTTTCTTAAATGAAAAAATTCATTTATGTAATTTGCTTTATTGTAAAGACCGCCGGTAATTGCGTTCGCTGAATTTACAAATTTACTTTGTTGATAGGAATTGTTTTGAATAATCACAATAAAAGCCAATGTTTCCAAAACTATGAACAGCAGAAAGTATCTGAATTTTTTAATAAAATAAATGATTTGCCGCATAGAAACAATAGAAAATTAACCTATTTCATTAATACATTTTTATACTTTTCAAGATCTTTTAATGCAATTCCTGTACCTCTAACTACGGCTCTTAAAGGGTCTTCAGCAATGTACACAGGCAAATCTGTTTTTCTTGACAAACGCTTGTCCAACCCGCGAAGCATCGATCCGCCGCCGGCCAAATAAATTCCGGTGTTATAAATATCGGCTGCCAATTCAGGCGGTGTTTTCGAAAGTGTTTCCATAACAGCATCTTCAATTCGCAAAATAGATTTATCCAATGCTTTTGAAATTTCTCTATAAGAAACCTGAACTTGTTTTGGTTTACCGCTCAATAAATCACGCCCCTGAACGAGCATATCTTCTGGCGGAACTTCTAAATCTTCTGTTGCGGCACCAACTTGAATTTTTATTCTTTCGGCAGTGCGTTCCCCTACATACAAATTGTGTTGTGTTCTCATATAATATGCAATGTCATTAGTAAAAACGTCACCGGCCACTTTAATGGATTTATCACAAACAATACCGCCCAAAGCAATTACGGCAATTTCCGTTGTTCCTCCGCCTATGTCAATAATCATATTTCCTTTAGGCTGCATAATATCAATTCCAATACCTATGGATGCTGCCATTGGTTCATGAATTAAAAATATTTCTTTGGCATTCATATGCTCTGCAGAGTCAATAACCGCACGTTTTTCAACCTCAGTAATTCCTGATGGAATACAAATTACCATGCGCAATGAAGGTGCAAAAAAACGTTTTTTAATGCTTGGAATATTTTTTATAAATTCTTTTATCATCTGTTCCGAAGCTTCAAAATCGGCAATACGCCATCTTTTAAAGGTCGGATTGTTTTAATGTT
>DATIRG010000282.1:0-2791 GCA_035470005.1 Lutibacter sp.
AGCCAATTTTAGCACATTTTTCAATCGTGCCGTATTGTATTTTATTGGATCTTCTGTTTCTTCCATGCGGTCTTCTCCGATTAGATTCAACCGAAATTCAAGCGGATCTTTACCTGCAGCAACAGCCAGCTCATCGGCAAAAACGTTTTGTGAAAATCCGTGCGGTATGTTAATTACCGAACGCAACCAGCCAATTCTGACATGGGCAGGTGATTGTCCAACTTCAACTTTCATATTTTTGATGTCAAACGGCACATTTGCAGCGCTTGAAATTTCAAATCCGGCCGGATAATCCACGCCCGGTGAAAATGTTGAAGCAATTGAAGGAAGCGCAAACCGATTCAGCCAGCCGGTAACATTGCCTTGCTTATCAAGTGACGCTTTTAAATATTGTGAACTTACGGTATGGTAATAACCGTGTTTGATATCATCTTCCCTTGTCCAAACAACCTGAATAGGCACATTCATCGCTTTTGAAATCGCAACGGCTTCCACCACATAATCGGGTTTTGATTTCCGTCCGAATCCGCCGCCTAAAAAGGTTACATTGATGGTGACTTTTTCTTCAGTGGTTCCTAGAAAATCAACAACTTCTTTTCTGGCAGATTGCGGGTCTTGTGTTGGTGCCCAAACTTCACAGGAATCACCCTGAACCCAAGCCACAGCATTTGGAACTTCCATAGGTGCATGGGCTAAATGCGGTAATTGATAGGTGCTTTCCACAATTTTATGCGCATTTTTGAATGCTTTATTTACATTGCCAACATCTTTTCCTACTTTTCCCTGTTTGTGGACATTTTCGGTAATTTGTTTCATGTACTTTTCCGAATCATATGTCGCATTATCACCAAAATTCCATTCAATTTTCAAGGCTTCTTTTCCTTTAAAAGCGGCCCAGGTATTTGAAGCGATGACAGCAATGCCTCCAAGCGTTCCAAATGGTTTTTCGATTCGGGGAATTTCAATCACATCAATAACGCCAGGAATTTTTAAGGCAGCCGTTTTATCAAAAGATTTCACGGTTCCAAAAGCCACCGGGCAACGTTGCATAGCCGCAAATTTCATATTTGGCAAGCGTTTGTCCAGTCCAAAAATAGCGCTTCCGTTTGAATATTCTTCTGTGTCAACACCTCTTAATTTTTTGCCGATATATTTAAAATCTTTCGGATTTTTATAGGTGAGTTCGGTTGGAACTTCCAAGGTTTTCGCGATTTCAACCAAATCGCCAAAAGCTATTTTCTTGCCGCTTTTATGCAACACATGATGGTTTTCGGCAGTACATTCCGCAACGGGAACTTTCCAGGATTGCGCTGCAGCGGTAATTAACATGGCTCTCGCCATCGCGCCCATTTTTCGCATTGGTTCATATAAATAACGAATACTTCTTGATCCATCGGTATTTTGGTCGCCATATTTTGCATCGCCGACGGCTTGTTGTACGATAACTTTGGTCCAGTCCGCATCCATTTCATCCGTAATAACGGAGGTTAAGGAAGTTCTTACGCCGTTGCCCATTTCTGATCGGGAAGCAATTAGGATCAAACTTCCGTCGGAATTTAACTGTACAAATAAATTTGGGTTGAAATTGGCAAGGTCTTTATTTTCTGGGGATTCTTTATCAGAAAAAACAGAAGTATTGCAGGCCAGGATTAATCCGCCAGATGCCAAACCAACACTTTTTACGAAAGTTCTGCGACTTATATTTTTGATAGGATTCATAACTAGCCTTGATTTTTTAGTTCAACAGTTCGGTGAATGGCATTTTTTATGCGTTGGTATGTGCCGCATCTGCATATATTTCCAATCATAGCTTCATTTATTTCTTCATCGGTAGGATTGCTGTTTTTGTCGAGCAAAGCAGTTGCCGCAATCAATTGACCCGGCTGGCAAAATCCGCATTGCGGCACATTTAAAGCCGTCCAAGATGCTTGCAACAACTGCAAATTTTCTGAAACACCTTCAATAGTCACAATTTTTTTTCCGTCAGCGGCAGAAACGGGAATCATACACGATTGTACCGGTGAATTGTCCAGCAAGACTTTACAAGAACCGCATACGCCAATTCCACAGCCATATTTTGTGCCCGTAAGTCCCACGATATCTCTAATAGCCCAAAGTAAAGGCATTTCGGGAGCAACATCAATTTGGTGTTTTTCTCCATTTATTTGAAGTGTAATCATCGTATTAGTTAGTTTTTGTTTCAGAATTACAAGTTATGAAATTTTATGTTATGTTGAAAAATTAAAAGTAAAATTCAAAATTGTCAATCCGATTTCACCACATCGAGCAAAGCCGAGATGCTAAAATCTAAAATTCAAAATTCAAAATTTCTTTCACATCACCGGCTTTCATATCATCTATACAAAGATTCCCAACGCGAACACGAACCAATCGCAAGGTTGGAAAACCCACTGCGGCAGTCATTTTTCGGACTTGCCTGAATTTACCTTCTGTTAAAGTGATGGAAACCCAATTTGTTGGGCCGTGCCGTTCGTCCCTTATTTTTTTGCCTCTTTCTGGCAGCTTTGGAATTTCACTTAATTTAAAAACCTGGCTTGGTTTTGTGTTGTATTTAATACCGCCAAAACCAATTTCCACGCCATTTTTTAGTGCTTCAATGGCTTCGGGAGTAATGTCGCCGTCAACTTCTGCAAAATATTCTTTTTCAACATGGCTGCTTCTCACCAATTCGCTCATATTTCCGTCTGTGGTGAGTAATAAAAGTCCTTCCGATTTTTCATCCAATCGGCCGATGGCCATGAGTTTATCGGGAAACGGATAAAATTCACCC
>DATIRG010000283.1:0-4481 GCA_035470005.1 Lutibacter sp.
TGGAAGCACTATTTTTCCGGTTGCATCTATGGTTTTTTCAACAAAAATAATTGGCAAATTTTCCATCTTGCCAAAATCTTTTATCACACCGTTTTCAATCCACAAAAAAGCATTTTTAATGGTTGGAAGAATTTTCATGGCAGCCCCTGAAACCATTTTTTTTTGCAAACTTTCAACCTGCAGTAATTCTTTTATGTTGGTAATTAATGTTGTCATTTTTTTTAAATCTTAGTCCAAATATACGGCAATTTTAGAGAGCATAAAAGCAGTTTTTTATATTGATTCTATTTTAAACAGATGTTGTTTTATAGGACAATTATCATATAAATAAAGCGCAAATAGCGTTATATTTGCACAAAATTAAAAATAATGAAAAAAGCCATATATATAGCAACTAGTGAAGCTAATAGCGGTAAATCAATTGTTACTTTGGGCTTGATGAGGATGTTATTGGGGAAAACTGCAAAAGTCGGTTACTTCAGACCCATCATTGACAATGTAAAGAAAGGAAAAAAGGACAACCATATCAATACCGTTCTATCGCATTTCCAATTGGATATCAATCCGAACGATGCGTATGCTTTTACGCGCAGTGAGTTTATAAATATGCGTAATAGTGGTAAAGAAGGCGAAATTTTCGATACTATTATTTCAAAATACAAAGCATTAGAAGAAAAGAATGATTTTATGTTGGTTGAAGGCACTGACTTTTCTGGAGAAGGAATGGCTATTGAGCTGGATGCGAATATTTTAATTGCTAAAAATTTAGGAATTCCGGCCATTATCGTTTCAAGCGGAGTTGGGAAAACTTTGGAGGAATTTATTGAAGGACTTCATTTGGCTTATGATTCCTTTAAAGAAAAAGAAGTGGAAGTTTTAGCGGTAATTGCCAATAAAGTTCAGGAAAAAAACATTGAGATTGTAAAAAATGGCGTAGAGAAAAACTTGCCAAAAGATGTTTTTGTAAATGTAATTCCGTTAATAGCCTCATTAAACAATCCAACAATAAAAGAAATCGCAAAGGCAATCGATGCCAAGATTTTGTTTGGAAAAGAACTTATCAATAACCAAACGACTAGTTTTAAAGTTGGGGCGATGCAATTGCGAAACTATTTAAAACAACTGGAAGAAAATTGTTTGATTATAACACCCGGCGATAGAGCCGACATTATTTTAGGGGCTTTACAAGCCAATATTTCCAGCAATTATCCGGCAATTTCCGGACTCGTTTTAACAGGCGGTATTATTCCTGAGGAACCAATTATTAGATTAATAGAAGGGTTGACTCAAATTGTTCCAATATTAACAGTTCAAGAAGGAACATTTGATGTGGCCAATAAAATAGGCGCAGTTCGTTCTCATATGTATGCCGAAAATAAAGAAAAAATCAATATTTCTTTAAATACATTCGACAAGTATGTTGAAGTTGATAAATTAAATGAGAAACTAATTACCTTTAAAAGTAACGGAATCACTCCAAGAATGTTTCAATACAATTTGTTGAAACGCGCAAAAACGGTAAGAAAACATATTGTGCTTCCTGAAGGCAATGACGACAGAATTTTAACAGCTGCAGCCAAATTGGTTCAGACTGATATTGTTGATTTAATTATCTTAGGAAATAAAACCAACATTGAAAATAAAATACTTCAATTGGGTCTGAAAATAGATTTAGACAAAGTGAAAATTATCAACCCAATAGAATCTGAATATTATCAGGATTTCAGCAATACTTTATTTGAACTTAGGAAAGACAAAGGCCTAACCATAGATATGGCGGAAGATTTAATGAGTGATGTTTCCTATTTTGGAACGATGATGGTTTATAAGGGATTGGCTGATGGAATGGTTTCCGGCGCAGCGCATACCACACAGCACACCATTAAACCGGCACTGCAGTTTATTAAAACCAAACCGGGCGTATCAGTGGTTTCTTCCATCTTTTTTATGTGTTTGGAAGACAGAGTTTCTGTTTTTGGCGATTGCGCCATCAACCCAAACCCAACTTCTGAACAGTTGGCGGAAATTGCAATTTCTTCTGCCGATTCAAGCATAAATTTCGGAATTGAGCCTAAAATTGCCATGCTTTCTTATTCATCAGGTGACTCCGGTAAAGGAGAAGATGTTGAAAAAGTTAGAAGGGCTACAGAAATTATCAGGGAAAAACGACCAGATTTAAAAGTTGAAGGGCCAATTCAATATGATGCGGCGGTTGATGCAACCATCGGAAAAAGCAAAATGCCCGATTCTGAAGTTGCAGGATGTGCCAATGTATTAATTTTTCCCGATTTAAATACAGGTAACAATACTTATAAAGCAGTTCAAAGAGAAACTGGCGCATTGGCAATCGGCCCGATGTTACAGGGTTTAAACAAGCCAGTAAACGATTTAAGCAGGGGATGCACGGTAGATGATATTTTTAATACCGTAATATTAACAGCAATACAAGCACAAGGATTTTAAATGAAGATATTAGTTATAAATTCAGGCAGTTCATCTATTAAATACCAATTATTTAGGATGCCTGAAGAGGAAGTTATTTGTTCAGGATTGGTAGAAAGGATTGGCTCAAAAGATGCCGAAATCCACTATAAATCCAATCATACCAAAATTGATGAGGTAGGGGATATTCCAAATCACAGCGTAGGTTTGGAAAAAGTTGTCAATCTTTTGTTGGATGAAAAAATTGGGGTGATAAAATCGACTTCAGAAATAGTTGCTGTTGGCCATAGAGTTGTTCACGGCGGAAGCACTTTTTCAAACACAACCATCATTAATCAGGAGGTAAAAGACAAAATAAAAACCTTGTTTTCTTTGGCGCCACAACACAATCCGGCAAATTATGAAGGCATTGTGGTTGCGGAATCATTTTTTCCAAATGCAAAACAAATTGCTGTTTTTGATACCGCTTTTCACCAAACTATTCCTGTTGAAGCCTATAAGTATGCCATTCCGACTAAATTTTTAGTGGAAGACAATATTCGTTTGTATGGTTTCCACGGAACAAGTCATAAATATGTTTCGGAACAAGCCATTGAACATTTGGGAATTGAAAACTCCAAAATAATCACCATTCATTTGGGAAATGGCTGCAGTATGACTGCTGTTAAAGATGGAAAAAGCATTGACCATACACTTGGTTTCGGACCGGTTACCGGATTGATTATGGGAACTAGAAGCGGTGATATAGACCATGCCATTATTTTCCATTTGGTTAATAATTTGGGCTATTCACTTGATGAGGTAAATAACATGCTTCAAAAAGAAAGCGGTATGTTTGGTTTAACAGGCTACAGCGATTTACGAGATATTGAATCGGAAGCCGAAAAAGGAAATCAAGAATGTCAGTTGGCTTTGGATATGAATGCTTACCGAATTAAAAAATATATTGGCGCTTATGCAGCGGCAATGAATGGGCTGGATGCTATCGTATTTACAGCCGGAATAGGAGAAAACTCAAGTTTTATCAGAAAGCTGGTTTGTACAAATATGGACTATTTCGGAATAGAATTGGATGAAGAAAAAAACAATATCAGGGCAAGAGAACTGACTGAAATTCATACTAAAAATTCAAAAACAAAGATTTTGATTGTGCCAACCAACGAAGAGGTTGAAATTGCCAAACAGTCATTTGAATTATTGAATTAAATTGAAACAAAAAATAATAAAAAAAGCATTGAAAATTTTCAATGCTTTTTTTATGTTCAAAAAGCACGAATTATTTTAACGTACCAATCATTTCCTCAGGTTTTACCCACGCATCATAATCTTCAGCAGTCACATAGCCCAAACGCACGGCTTCTTCTTTTAAGGTTGTTCCGTTTTTGTGTGCGGTATTGGCAATTTCAGCAGCTTTATAGTAACCAATTTTGGTATTTAAAGCAGTCACCAGCATTAATGAATTGTTTACTAATTCTGTGATGCGCGAATAATTTGGTTCAATACCAACAGCGCAATGTTCATCAAAACTGGCGCATGCATCACCAAGCAAACGGGCCGATTGCAAAAAGTTAACTGCCATAATTGGTTTAAAAACGTTTAATTCATAATGGCCTTGTGTTCCGCCAATGGTAATGGCAACATCGTTACCCATCACCTGTGCGCAAACCATAGTTAAAGCTTCCGCCTGGGTAGGATTCACTTTTCCAGGCATAATGGAACTTCCCGGTTCGTTGGCAGGAATAATCAATTCTCCAATTCCTGAGCGCGGACCAGAAGCCATCATCCGAATGTCATTTGCAATTTTATTTAAAGAAACCGCCAATAATTTTAATGCACCGTGACTTTCCACAATGGCGTCATGTGAAGCCAACGCTTCAAATTTATTTTCGGCAGTAATAAAAGGCAATCCGGTAAATTCTGCTATTTTTTTGGCCACCAAAACATCGTAACCTTTTGGCGTATTCATTCCGGTACCAACAGCAGTTCCGCCTAAAGCCAATTCAGCTAAATGTGGCAAAGTGTTTCTCAAAGCTCTCAAT
>DATIRG010000284.1:0-3091 GCA_035470005.1 Lutibacter sp.
TAGAATCGGCTGAACCGCGAGAACCGCATCATTTTGCCACATTATTCGGTTATGGCGCAAGTGCCGTTAACCCATATATGATCAATGAAATTATCCGTCAGCAAATTAAAGAGGAAGAAATTATAGGGATTTCCGCAGAAAAATGCATCGAAAACTTCAATAAAGCCATTGCAACCGGTGTTTTAAAAATTATGAATAAAATTGGAATTTCCACTTTGCATTCTTACCGCGCCTCACAAATTTTTGAAATTTTAGGATTAAACTCTGCTTTTACCGAAGAATATTTTCCAAACACACCTTCACGTATTGAAGGAATAGGTTTGTATGATATAGAAAAAGAAATTTTCTTGCGTCACAGAAGTGCCTTTCCTCCTCTTGAAATTGCAGGAAACCTTCCTTTAAATATTGGTGGTGATTATCGTTGGAGAAGAAATGCGGAACGCCATATGTTTAATCCGACCACAGTTTCAAAATTGCAGCAGGCCGTGCGAACCAACAGCTACGAAAGCTATGAAGTTTACGCCAAAGACATCAATGAGCAAAGCGAAAAATTAATGACGCTGCGCGGCATGTTCGAATTTAACAATTTAGATCCGATTCCTTTGGAAGAAGTGGAACCTTGGACAGAAATTGTAAAACGTTTTAAAACCGGGGCCATGTCTTATGGTTCTATCAGCCAGGAAGCCCACGAAAATTTAGCGATTGCCATGAATCGTATCGGCGGCAAGAGCAATTCCGGAGAAGGCGGTGAAAACAAAAACCGCTTCAGAAAAGATTTAAATGGCGACAGCCGAAATAGCGCCATTAAGCAAGTGGCTTCGGGAAGATTTGGCGTTTCCACCAATTATTTAACCAATGCAAAAGAAATTCAAATCAAAATGGCACAAGGCGCAAAACCTGGAGAAGGTGGCCAGTTGCCGGCAGATAAAGTATTGCCATGGATTGCAGAGTGCAGAAGTTCAACGCCTTATGTTGGATTAATTTCTCCGCCTCCGCATCACGATATTTATTCCATTGAAGATTTGGCGCAGCTGATTTTCGATTTAAAAAATGCCAACAGGGAAGCCAGAATCAATGTAAAACTAGTTTCAAAAGTAGGCGTTGGCACTATCGCTGCAGGTGTCGCAAAAGCCAAAGCAGATGTAATTTTAATTTCCGGCTATGATGGCGGTACGGGAGCATCACCATTAACTTCGCTTCGACATGCAGGCTTGCCTTGGGAACTTGGCATTGCAGAAGCACAGCAAACTTTGGTGCTGAACAATTTAAGAAACAGGGTGGTTTTGGAATGTGACGGACAATTAAAAACGGGTCGTGATGTTGCCATTGCGTGCCTGTTGGGCGCCGAAGAATTTGGTTTTGCCACAGCGCCTTTGGTAGCATCCGGCTGTATTATGATGCGCAAATGCCATTTAAATACCTGTCCGGTCGGCATTGCAACCCAAGATCCTGAATTGCGCAAAAACTTTAAAGGAACACCAGAGCATGTCATTAATTTCATGTATTTCGTCGCAAAAGAATTGCGTAAAATTATGGCATCATTGGGCTTCAGAACCATCAACGAAATGGTGGGCCAAAGTCAAAAAATAAATGTAAACAAGGCCATTGAGCACGCCAAAGCAAAGGGAATTGACTTATCGCCTATTTTGCACAAACCGGAAACAAACAAACCTTTATACAATACGGAATCCCAAAACCATGAATTGGAAAATGTACTGGATTTCGACATTCTTAGAATGGGGCATCCGGCGATTTACAGAAAAGAAAAGATGTTTTTGGAATTTCCGATAAAAAATACCGACAGAACGGTTGGTGCCATCGTGAGCAATGAATTGTCGAAAATATACGGTGACAATGGCTTGCCGGAAGATACGTTAAACCTTAAATTTAAAGGTTCGGCCGGACAAAGTTTTGGCGCATTTGCCACCAAAGGACTAACCATGCAGGTTGACGGAAACACGAACGATTATTTGGGAAAAAGCTTGTCGGGCGCAAAACTGATCATTAAAAAACCCGATGAAGCCACCTTTGCTTCAGAAGAAAATATTATTGTGGGAAATGTGTCGCTATATGGTGCCACCAATGGTGAAGCTTACATCAACGGCATTGCAGGCGAGCGTTTTTGCGTGAGAAATTCAGGTGCTATTGCGGTTGTTGAAGGTGTTGGATATCATGGATGTGAATATATGACGGGTGGCAAAGTGGTGATTTTGGGCAAAACAGGAAGAAATTTTGCAGCAGGAATGAGTGGCGGAATCGCCTTTGTTTTTGATGCAGACGGGAAATTCAGAAATGGATTGTGCAATATGGAAATGGTTGAATTTGATTCCATTTTTGAAGCTGATGAAAAAGAATTAAAACAAATGATAAAAAATCATTTCAAATATACCAACAGTGATTTGGCTTACAGAATTTTAGATGATTGGGAAAATAGTTTATCCAATTTTGTAAAAGTGATGCCAACCGATTACAAAAAAGCATTGATGAGACTTGAAATGGAAAATAATATTAAAACAGCAACTGTTTAGTTATGGGAAAAATAACCGGATTTAAAGAGTTTGATAGACAGGACGAAGCATACATTTCTGTAAAAGAAAGGGTTCAGCATTATAAAGAATTCACCGTCCCCTTAAAAACCAATGAAATTGAGAAACAAGGTTCCCGTTGCATGGATTGTGGCATTCCTTTTTGCCATAGCGCTTGTCCGCTGGGAAATTTAATCCCCGATTTTAATGATATGGTTCATGAAAATAAATGGAAAAAAGCATTGGAAATTTTGCATTCTACCAATAATTTTCCTGAATTTACAGGAAGATTATGCCCTGCGCCATGCGAGCAAGCCTGTGTTTTAGGGATTGTAAAACCTGCGATAACCATAGAAAATTTAGAAAAGAATATTGTAGAAACAGGATTTAAAAACGGATGGATTGTTGCCCTGCCTCCAACCAGCAGAACTGGCAAAAAAGTAGCGGTAGTTGGCTCCGGACCTGCGGGTTTGGCTGCAGCACAACAATTAAACAGGGCCGGACATTTGGTGACTGTTTTTGAAAGGGATGATGCATTGGGCGGGTTGTTGCGTTATGGAATTCCT
>DATIRG010000285.1:0-2436 GCA_035470005.1 Lutibacter sp.
TTGCTCTTTGTGAATCATCACCGTACCAAACCACGTGGCGGCCCGGATGAATAATTACTGAAGGGGCGGCATTCGCCATTGCTCTTGCAGTTTCTCTTATCACTTCAGGTTTGATGGTGGTAATTCCGTAAGCCCATTCAGGAGTGAATTGGCTCACGTGGTTTTTTAATTCATCAAAACCTGTGGCATATTTATTAATGTATTCTTTATCGTAAATACCTTCTTCAATGATAACATTCATCCAGGAAAGCATTAAAGCAATATCTGTTGCAGGTTTAATGGCCAACCAATATTTTGATTTGCTTGCTGCGGTTGAAAGTCTTGGGTCAACAGTAATAATGGTGGCGCCGTTATCAATGGCATCCGACATTTCCTGAACCTGAGAGTTGTGCATATTTTCACCAATATGTGAACCAATAAGCACCAAACATTTTGTGTCTCTGATATCAGTAGGCTCCGGTGAACCAACCCAAGTTCCAAAAGTTAAATTAAAGCCTGTTTCACGTGGTCCTCGGCATTGTGCATAAGCTGGCTCGGCAATAGTGTCCGATCCATAAGCTTTGAAAAGATGCTCTAAATGTGAACCGGGAGCTCCGTGTTTAATTAAAGCAATAGATTCTGCGCCATAAGTTTCCTTAATACCTTTAAATTTTGAGGCAATCAAATCAAGGGCTTCATCCCAGCTTGCTTCCCTAAAGGTATCTTCACCATTTACGGTTGTTCTGATTAACGGCGTTTTAAGCCGGTCTTCATCATGATACATTCCGATGCCTCCTGTTCCTCTCGGACATAAGCGGCCGTAACAATGTGAATCATCATCATTGCCTATAATTTTTTTAATTTCTCCGTCTTCATTTGTATACGTCCAGGCGGCACACTTCCAAAAACAAACTTCGCAATAGGTGGCAGTTCTTTTAAATTTTTTGGAAACGTTTTGTTTAACCAACTCATCAATATATGAATTGGATCCAAACATATTTATGGCAGTTGTTGATGCTGCTACAGCCCCTAAACCTAAAGCAGAAATTTTGATAAATTTTCTTCTTGAAGTAGTCATAAGTATAATAATTTATTTCTAATTTATTTCGATTGTAAAGATATTTACAGACACAAGTTTATAGGGTGACAAATGTCATTAAAAGGGATTAAAGGCGGTAACAAATGTTACATTAATAAACTGAAAATCAGTAGTGTATATGTGACAAAAGTTGCATTAAAACGCTAATGATCTCTTTATAAACGAATTACATTTTAGGCACTGCTTATTTTGTGGTTGTTGCTTATATTATATTTATTGTAAATTTGTGTCATAATTTTACAAATGAAAATAAAATACTTCAAAATTGTTGGGTTTATCTTAGTGTTAGCGCTGCTTGCCGTTTTTTTCATTTTAAATAATAAAAATTATTTTCAGAAAAGTTTTGTTGATGATGGCGAATATGTCAGAATTGAAAATATTGGTAAAGAATCTTGCCAGAACTGTCATGCGGGCACCAAAGGAGATTCTGATTATCACAATCCGGAACTCATTGGTTGCATAAGTTGTCATTTGGGCAATCCCAATACTTTAGATAAAGAAGATTCACATAAAGGAATGGTATTAATTCCGGGAAATTTGGCCGATGCAAAAGCAACCTGCGGAATATGTCATCCTAATGAATTGGCTAAAATTGAAAATTCATTAATGACCACCAACAGTGGTTTGGTTGCTGTAAATAAATATATTTTTGGAGAGGCTGATACTCCCGACAATCATTATCATATAACAGCTATTAAAAACTCAGCGGCCGATAAACATATGAGGGATTTATGTGCCAATTGCCATTTGGGTGCACAAAAAACGGAATATGGTGAAATTACGCAGTTGAGCAGGGGCGGAGGTTGCAATGCTTGTCATTTAAATTATTCTGATGAAGCAAAAAATGACTTAAAGAAGTATTTGGGTTCAAATAAAAAGGATTTGCCAACATTTCACCCCGCCACAAATATATTTGTAAAAAATGAACACTGTTATGGCTGCCACAGCCGATCGAGCAGAATTTCAACCAATTATGAAGGATGGCAGGAAACGGTGTTGGATGAAAAAGGCATGCCACAAAAAAGTGACTATAAAGTTTCTGAAGACAAACGCGTTTATAAATATATAGGTGAAGATTTACATCATAATAAAGGTTTGTTGTGTGTGGATTGCCATTCCTCGCACGAAGTTATGGGCGACGGAAAAAAATATGCGCACGCAGAACAAGCCGTAAAATTACAGTGTTCCGATTGTCATTTTAAGGATAAGCCAAATACAACGGTTTACAGCAAATTGGATGCAGAAAGTTTATTGGTTTTTTTGCATCGGGATTATAAACATACCGACAAGCAAATTATCACCGTTAAAAAAGACGGGCATCCATTGGTGAATACCTATTTAGATGCTGCAGGAAAAGC
>DATIRG010000286.1:0-2675 GCA_035470005.1 Lutibacter sp.
CCAATCCTGCGGAAATAGAATAAGGCTCCGTTATTTGTCCGTCCTCACTTTGCATCAACAACGTTTTGCTTCCGTGAATAACGCCTTCTTTTCCCAAAATACTGGTTGCGGCGCTTTCACCTGAATGAATGCCCAAACCGGCTGCTTCAACAGCAATTAAATTCACTTTTTCGTCATCCAAATAATGATAAAAAGCACCTGCGGCATTGCTTCCGCCACCCACACAGGCAATCACATAATCGGGATTTTCCCTGTTCTCATGCACTTTCAATTGCTTTTTAATTTCTTCTGAAATCACCGATTGAAAACGTGCCACCATATCGGGATACGGATGCGGTCCAACTACCGATCCAATAATGTAATGGGTGTTCACCGGATTGTTGATCCAATCGCGAATCGCTTCATTTGTGGCATCTTTTAGCGTTCTGCTGCCCGACAATGCCGGCACCACTTTAGCGCCCAACATTTTCATACGGGCCACATTTGGCGCTTGGCGCGCGATGTCAATTTCGCCCATATAAACCACACATTCAATGCCCATCAATGCACAAACCGTGGCGGTTGCAACACCGTGCTGCCCTGCGCCAGTTTCGGCAATTACCCGAGTTTTCCCCAACTTTTTCGCCACCAATATTTGTCCGATGGTGTTGTTTATTTTATGGGCGCCGGTATGACACAAATCTTCTCGTTTTAAGTAAATTTTTGTTTGGTACTTATCCGACAATCGTTTTGCAAATTATAAGGGTGTTGGGCGACCTACATATTCCTTAAGCAAATCCTGAAATTCTTCCTGAAAAGAAGGCTCCTGCATAATTTTCAAATAATTATCTTCCAATTCTTTCACATTCGGATACAGCATTTCCGGGATAAAAGCCCCGCCAAATTCTCCGTAGTAACCTTTCTTATCTACAAAATAACTCATACTAACAAATTTTTAAATTCTTTAATTTCATTGATATTTTTTAACCCGGGTTCCAATTCAAAACCGCTGTTGATGTCGATTCCCAAAAAAGCGGGATGCTTAAATTTCCTAATTTCTGCCGAATCATTTTTGCTGATGCCTCCACTCAACAAAAAAGGTGTTTTTCCTGTATAATTTTGAAGCAACTCCCAATTGAATTTGATGCCATTTCCTCCATAATTATTCCCTTTTGTGTCGAATAAAAAAAGAGAAACACACTTCTCAAAAGGTTTTGTTGCTGAAAAATCAAAATTTTCATCCACAGAAAATGCCTTGATGATTTTTATATTTTTCGCAGATAATGCTGAACAATATTCCGATGTTTCATTTCCGTGTAATTGAACAAAATCCAATTTGTATTTCTCAACTACTTTTAAAACCTCATCAACTTTTTCATTCACAAAAACGCCCACTTTTTTTACTGATGAAGGAATTTCTATTTGCGGAAAATCGGCCACAAACCGTTTTGATTGCGCGTAAAATATAAATCCGATATAATCCGGTTTCAAAGCCAATAAGCCTGAAATATTCTCTTTGTCCCGCATACCGCAAACTTTAATCGTCATATTACCTGATTTGAGAAATAAATTCCAAACACGCCAATCCCGGATTTTCCGTTTTCATAAAAGTTTCGCCAATTAAAAACCCTTGAAACCCGTATTCTTTAAGTCCGGTTATAATTCTTGGGTCGCTGATGCCGCTTTCAGAAACTTTGATGCAATTCTCCGGAATATTTTTTATCAAGCCAATAGAATGCTCTAAATCGACTTCAAAAGTTTTAAGATTCCGATTGTTGATGCCAATGATTTTATGGTTCAAATCAATTTTATCCAATTCTTCCTGATTGTGCACTTCATACAACACTTCCATTCCCAAATCTTCGGCCAACTTGCCGTAATTCTTCAATTCTTCTTTTGTCAAACAGGCCGCAATCAGCAAAATGGCATCTGCGCCAATCGCTTTTGCCTCCACAATTTGAAATCCGTCCACAATAAAATCCTTTCTTAAAATTGGAATGGTTTCGTTTACAGCTCGCGCCTGAATTAAATCGACAATGCTTCCACCGAAAAATTCTATTTCGGTCAAAATAGATTGTGCGGCAACATTGGCATCCAAATAGCCTTGCGTTACTTCGCCAATAGACACTTTATCGTTGATAATTCCTTTTGAAGGCGATTTTCTTTTAAACTCGGCAATAATTCCTGTTGAATTTACAGCAGTCAACGCGTTTTTCAAGGAAATTGGCGTGCGGTTAAAATTTGGACTTTTCACCAATTTTTCCAAGGAAACTTCTCGCATCAATTTTGCGACTTCCAGCTTTTTATGGGCAATTATTTTTTCTAGAATGTTCATTTTTTATTGAAAATTAACTAATTTATGCAAACTTTCTTTTGCCTTCAATCCAAATAACGAATCTTTGGCTTCTTCAAAAGCGGTTTCAAACGATTTGTTACTGTCAATTATTTTTAATGCGAATGCGGCATTTGCCAACACTGCATTATTTTGGGCATCGGTTCCTTCTCCATTTATGATAGAACTGAAAATTTCGGCGGATTCTTTCACTGTATTTCCTCCGAAAATATCGGATTGGTTCAATCTTTTCAATCCCAATTCTGCGGGTGTAATCAGTTGTTCATTTTCTTTGGTAAATAATTTGAATCCGCTTGTCAACGCAATTTCGTCATAGCCGTCCAAACTGTACACGATGCCATAA
>DATIRG010000287.1:0-2154 GCA_035470005.1 Lutibacter sp.
TAATAGGTGATGAGGCTTTTTTTGAAGGAATGAATACTTTCTTAACAACCTATAAATATGGAACAGCGGAAGCGCATCAGCTGCGTTTGGTATTTGAAAAAGTGAGCGGAAAAGACCTAAACTGGTTTTTTAATCAGTGGTATTATGGCAACGGACATATAAAAATGAATGTAACTTATGATTATAACACTATCAATAAAACGGTCACCATTAATATCAACCAAAAAGGTAAAACATTTAAATTTCCTTTAAGCATCGATATTTATGAAGAAACCGGAAAAACCACCCACAATGTTTGGGTTGACAGTGCACAAAATTCATTCACATTTTCGTTCAACAAGTTGCCTAAACTAATTAATATTGATGCTAAACACGTTCTTTTAGCCGAAATTGCCGCTAAAAAAACCTTGGATGAATACATTTTTCAATTCAATAATGCCCCGCATTATTTAGACAGAAGACTTTCTTTGGAAGAAATTGCAAAAGATCAATCGAATAAAGAGGCTTTTAATACGGTATTAAAGGCGTTTGATGATCCATATTATGAAATAAGGGTGTTGGCTTTGGAAAATATCGATTTGTTTCAGAAATACAATAAAAAAGAAGCCATTGACAAAATAGTGAAAATGGCACAATCCGATCCAAAAACATTGGTGCAGGCAGCTGCCATAAGCGTTCTTGGTAAATTGGTTGACCCAGTTTACAAACCGCTTTTTGTAAATGGCATGAACAGTGAAAGCTATGCTGTTACAGGAAAATCTTTAATGTCTTTATATCAAATTGACAAACAAGCTGCTTTAACAAAATTGAATACGTTGCCTGAAGACACCAAAAAATATATGGCAGATGCCGTTACCACCATTTATATCAGCGAAAAAGATAAAACAAAACTTCCTTTCATCGCCAATCATATTTTAAAGGGAATGTTTTTAACAGAAGATAAAAGAACCCAACAAACTTATGGTGAAGCTTTTAAATGGATTGCAGAAAGTGATAATAAGGAAGCAATCACAAACCTTACTAATGATTTTGTAACATTGGGATTACGCTATAAAAAATACAAATTTGATCAGATGAGCATAAATATGCTTAATCAATTGGTTTATGCACAGCAACAATCAAAAAATAGCAACAAAGAAGAACTGATCATTATTTTAAAAACAGGGATTGCAAAACTGATTGAGTAAAGTTTAATGAAACATTTAAAAAAAAGCCTCCAAATCGGAGGCTTTTTTTATGGTGTATAATTTTTAAAAGAGCCGTTCTTGTAGAAAATGACTATTCTTTCAATTTCTTGGCCGGTTATATCCTTTCTTTCCTGCTCAATTTCATAATTGGTATGCTTTGCTGCAACCTTGGGTTCATTTATTTTAACTTCAGGTGTTTCTATTTCAGAAAAGAGTGTAGGAGCAGGCCCTTTAACTTCAACCTGCTTTGGAAAACTGCCAACACCATTTAACAGCCAATACAACTCAACTTCGGGAAACGCTTTTAAGATTTTTAACACAAATTCCAGACTGGGTTTATTTCTTCCGGATAGGATGTGAGATATGCTGGAGCGTTGCACTTCAATTTTTTCAGCCAATAAAGCAGCCGATATTTCATAATAATCCATCAGGATATTTAGTCGTTTCGCAAATTGCTCTATGTTTACCATTGTAAATTATATTTAAATTACAAATGTAATCTTTTTAATTTTGATAAGCAAATAAGAATTTAAAATCAAAAAAATTATCATTAAATATATAGAAGTAAAAGTTAATATTCATACATATAACTTATTAAATAACATATATTTAGATATTATATATCAACTTTTATTATAGTACTTATTAAACGTCAAGAAATCTCATTTAGATTGTTCAAAATATTGATTACAATTGTATAATACTGATCTAAAAATACTGTTTACAAATGTAAACGTTCTATTATTTACATATGTAAAATGAATTTAATAGACATAAAAACCTTAGAACTTTTATACCAGAAAAATTTTGAAAAAAATTTGAAAGGAAGAAGAATTTTATTTGAAGACATCGAACCTTTGCTTCAAAAGCTATCATCAAAATTTGAAAAACAAATTTTAGGATACTCAGAAAATGATATTCCTATTTATAAAATATCTATTGGAACTGGGAAAATTAAAATTTTAAT
>DATIRG010000288.1:0-4910 GCA_035470005.1 Lutibacter sp.
GCTTTACCTGCTGCTGTGTCGTTAGTGTCAACAGGTTTGCTTTCTCCAAATGCTTTTGTTGTCAATCTGGATGGATTAATACCATTTGTAACGAAATAATCTCTGACAGCATTCGCTCTTTTTTCAGACAATACTTGATTGTAAGCATCTGAACCATCACTGTCTGTATGTCCTTCAATAATAAAATCAGCGTCTGGATATTCCTTTAATATTGTTGTCATAGGCTGTAAAACAGCATAAGATTCTTTCTTGAAAGACCATTTATCATAATCAAACAGAATAGTTCTTCCATACTGGTTCAATTCACTCATAATTTCAACTGTTGGCAACACTGGACAACCATAATTTGACGCAGGACCTTTCACGGTTACACATCTGTCAATTAAATCAATAACGCCATCTCCATCAGTATCTTTGAATGGACAACCTGCATTGGTTTTTGGACCAGGAACATCTGGACAAGCATCATCTTTATCTGCAGTACCGTCGCCATCTCTATCTGGACAACCTTGTAATATTTTTAAACCGGCAACCGTTGGGCATTTATCCATAATGTCTGGAATTCCATCACCGTCTGTATCTGGGCATCCATGAAACATGGCTAAACCTGCAACATCTGGACATTCGTCTCTGCAATCTGGAACGCCATCACCATCTTTGTCACTAAGTTCTTCAGTAACGTCTGCGGCCTTTGGACCTCCAAATTTCCAAGCTAAACCAGCGGAATATTGCATCATTTCAAAATCAACAGGTGTATTTACTTTTTTGTATGCTGCGGTAACGTTTAACCCAACGTGGTTATTAAACCAAGCGTTAATACCTGCTCCGGCATTAAAACCTAAACCATTTTCAGCACCTACCCAATTTTCACCCCCGCCAACGAATAAGAAAGGATCAAACCATCCTGTTTTTCCAAAAGCATTACTTAGAGCGTACTTTGCATTTAAATCTATCCCTACATATGTGGCATCCGCGCCTGTTCCCCATGGCCTGCTTATTTCATTTACAGCACCTGCCAATTCTAGGCTAAATCCTTTTCCTAAATATCTACCGATAGACATTTTAGGACCTATTGTAATATCTGAGTCCCCACCTTTAACGTCGATGGCATTTGCGCCAAACGTCAGCATCCAGGGATTCTCTTTATCCTGAGCATTAGTGGTGCCATAGGATACAATTAATAACAAAGCCAAAAAGGCAATTTTTACATGTTTCATTTTTAGTAAGTTTAAATTTAATGTTCTTTTTTTTGCAATAAGGAAAGTCTGTAAATCTCTCCTCTTACTAACAAAAATACAAAAATATATTGAAAATGATACTGTTTTACAATTTTTCTATATAACCTTAAGTATTTTACCTACTTTGACAAATGCATTTATTGCTTTTTCCAGATGTTCCTTGGTGTGTGCAGCAGAAAGTTGCACCCTAATTCTTGCTTTCCCTTTGGCCACAACAGGGAAAAAGAACCCAATTACATAAATACCCTCTTCCAGTAACATATTGGCCATGTCTTGAGATAACTTCGCGTCATAAAGCATCACGGGAACAATCGCAGAATCTCCTTTTACAATATCAAATCCAGCTTTTGTCATCCCTTCCTTAAAATAATTGGTATTCCATTCTAATTTATCTCTTAAAGTGGTGTCGTTTGAAATCATTTCAAATACTTTTAAGGATGCGCCAACAATAGCAGGCGCCAATGAATTCGAGAACAAGTAAGGTCTGGAGCGCTGACGTAACAATTCAATAATTTCCTTTTTCCCGGTTGTATAGCCGCCCATGGCACCACCCAATGCCTTTCCAAGCGTACCGGTAATGATGTCAACCCTACCTATTACGTTTTTTAATTCTAAAGTTCCTCTTCCGGTTTTTCCAATAAAACCTGCGGCATGGCATTCATCAACCATCACCAATGCATCATATTTGTCAGCCAAATCACAAATTTTATCAAGTTGGGCCACAACGCCATCCATAGAAAAAACGCCATCGGTCACTATTAGTTTAAAACGGTGGTTTTTTTTATTGGCCTCAATAAGTTGTTCTTCCAAAGATTCCATATCATTATTTTCATAGCGATATCGGGAGGCCTTGCACAGACGCACCCCATCAATAATAGAAGCATGATTTAAGGAATCGGAAATTATGGCGTCTTCATCCGATAAAAGCGGTTCAAAAATGCCTCCGTTTGCATCAAAAGCGGCAGCGTATAAAATGGTGTCTTCCGTTTTATAGAATTCGGCAATTTTATGCTCCAATTGTTTGTGAATATCTTGCGTTCCGCAAATAAAACGAACCGATGACATCCCAAATCCATGACTGTCCAAAGTATCTTTTGCCGCCTGAATAACTTCTGGATTGTTTGACAACCCCAAATAATTGTTGGCGCAAAAATTAATGACTTCTTGCCCTGTACTAATTTTTATGACCGCATCTTGCGACGATGTAATCACGCGTTCAGATTTATATAAGCCTGCTTCTTTAATTTCTTGCAGTTCCTTTTGTAAGTGTTGTTGGATTTTACCGTACATATTGTTTATTTTTTTACAAATTTATGTTAAACTTCCTCAATTAAAATTTCATCAGTAATATAGATTAATAATTTTTTTTCCACATTGAAATCTAAATTTTCCAACGCCATTGCATACGAATTTATTTGGTGGCGATGTTTCTCCTCCTGTTTTCCTGTTTTATAATCAATGATGGTGACTTTATTGCCGTCAAAAATCAAGCGATCCGGAATTAGGATTTGCTTTTCTAAAGTCAATATTTCCCGCTCTGTGAAAACCTGATTATTTTGCTCAAAATAAAGAGAAAGATGTTCGTGATTGATGATTTTTTTCAGAATAACACCGAGAATTTTTTGTTCTTCAACGGTAATTTCACCTCCAAACAAATACTGATTCATCACTTCATCAATGTCGTTCTTTGTTTTGATTTTAGCTAACATTTCGTGCAGTAAATTTCCGTAAACAATGGCTTTTCCTTGTTCGGAATCCCAAAGCAACGCGGAATTTGCAACAATGGAAATCTGGTGGTTTTTCCACGAATTGCCAATAAAACTTTGTTGAATAGTGGTGTTACTTTCTTCTTTTTTTGCAAAAGGCAAACGCTTCGGATTTCCAAAACTGTACTCCTTTTTTTCAGGATTCCAAAACGAATTTTTCTTTAAAAATTGGACAAACAAATCCGAAGTGTTTTTGATGGTATCCGTATCTTTATGGCCTGTTTTGTCTTCAGTAATAACGTACAATTGCTCCACAGCCCTTGTTAATGTTACATACAACAAATTAAAATTGTCCAATTCCAATTCTTCCCTTCGCTGGTCAAATAACTGTTTTCCCTGTTCGCCCAGGTAATTTAACTTGTCGCCATAATTTAAAAAAACCTGCTTAATGTCACCTAATTGGTCATCTGAATACCAAACCTTCGGATTTATTTGCCGGTACACTTCAATGTCATAAGGGAAAATAACCACCGGAAATTCCAGTCCTTTTGCTTTATGGATGGTCATAATTCTTACCGCATTTTCGGCTTCCGGCGCCACAATGCTAAACTTATCTTTTTTTAATTCCCAGAATTCCAAAAATGCCCCAACAGAAACCTGTTTTTTTTGTTGAAACTCAAAAACAACATCCAAAAAGAATTGAATATTTGAATCGGATTCCTGCGCCAAATTGAAACTTCTGATGATGTATTCTATACTTTCATAAAATGGCATCTGATGAAATTCATCCACATTAAAATGAAGTCCGTATTTTTTTAATCCTTCAAAAAAATCGATGGTTGATAAACCGATAAACCGACTTAAAAAATTGTGCTTCTCTTCTTCTAAGTTAAAAAATTGGTGCAAAAAGTAGAGCAATTTAATTTTGTATTCTTTGTATGATGGATTTTCTACTACATACAATAAGTTGATAATGAAGGTTACTTTTTCATTGTTTTTTAACAGCAAGGTTTCGGAAGAAATGATTTCAATGCCGTTTTCCGACAAGTATTTTGCCACGGCAATTCCGTGATCTTTTTTTCGAACCAACACACAAACGTCATTTTTTTTAAAAGAAGGATCTAAATTCTGAATAATCTCCGCCACTTTTTTTGGATAAATCAACGTTTTATCATCTTCCTCTTCCTCGTTTTTTTCAACAAATGAAATTTGAACGTAACCGCCTGTTTTCTTGTTGAAATTTTGGCTGTTGCCGTCAAAAAATAAATTACGGTAACTTGTGTTTGTTAAAAATTGTGCGCTGTTTTTAAAAAATGCGTTGTTAAAATTGATGATTTCCGAGTAACTTCTGAAATTCGTTTCCAAATTGCACAATCCTTTTTCAACATAAAACGGATTGTTCTTTTTACCTTTTTCTTCGGAAGAAAGCGCGATAAACTGTTCCGATTTTCCGCCTCGCCATCTGTAAATCGATTGTTTTGCATCGCCAACCAATAACAATTTTCCTTGTTCTCCCAGTTCGTTTTCCGATGAAATCGCATGGTCTATCAACGGAATTAAATTTTGCCACTGCAATTCGGAAGTATCCTGCATTTCATCGATAAAATAATAGCGAAATTTTTCGCCAATGCGCTCATAAATAAAAGGCGCGGGCTCATTTTTAATGGTGTCGCCTATGAGTTGGTTAAACTCGGCATTTAACAAAATGTTGTTTTCGGACTTTATTTCCTGAAGGGCATTGTTGATATAATTTAAAACTGCCAAAGGAATTAAACCTTCCACAATTAAATTATTCAACAGATAGCGAGGATATTTTTCCGCATAAAACTTTTTGGATTCATCATACAATTCCTTTAAAACGGCAGTGATGCTCTCAATAATTTGCTTTGTGTTCGCACTGCATTTTGCCGTGTAGAAATTTTTATTTTCTTCAATTGTGGTGTTTAACCTTCCTTCAAATTTTAAC
>DATIRG010000289.1:0-2083 GCA_035470005.1 Lutibacter sp.
TCATTAATACAATATGCCCCGCAGTAATATTTGCATACAAACGTATCATTAATGAAAATGGTTTAATCACAGTTCCTAATAATTCAATAGGTGCTAATATGATCTTCATTGGCCACGGCACGCCCGGCATCCAAAAAATATGTTTCCAGTAATTTTTATTTCCTGAAAATGTGGTGATAAAATAAGTCACTAAAGATAATGCCAGCGTTACGGCAATGTTGTTTGTGACATTCACTCCAAGTGGCGTTAAACCAAGTAAGTTGATAATCCAAATAAAGAAAAATACGGTTAATAAAAAACTCATGTATTTTCTGTAATGTTTTTCACCAATATTTGGAATTGCAATGTCGTTTCTTATAAATAAAATAAGTGGCTCAAATATGCGGCCGACACCTTTAGGCATTGGATTCTTTTTATATGAGTTAGCCATTTGGCTAAAAAATAAAAGCATAAATAAACTTACTAGTATAATGAATACAACGTTTTTAGTGATTGAAAAATCCAATGGTTTTTCGTTAGTTGCGTGGTGCGCATCGTCATATTCTATGGTGCCTAGCGCGTCTGTTTTATAAATTTTATTGTGATATAATGCGTAAAATTGTCCATCAACTTCAGCAACTGATTCTCCGTGGTGAAATTTTGCAGATGAAAATACTTTTAAACCATTATCAATTAAAATTACAGGCAATGGAGCACTAATATATTTGTATTCTCCAGCATCGTTGGTGTAGGAAAATAAAGTAAAATCGTAAGAATCCAACAAGTGATGGCTGATGTATTCCTTGATTTCGGTTTTTAGATTTTGTGCGGGAGATTCTTGTTCAGCAGAACTTGTTTGGTCTGTGTTGTTGGTTGCGCCTACAGAAATTGTAATTGCAAAGAACAGGAATGTAAGTGTTTTTAACAGGTTAATTTTATACATATACATTATTAATAGTGGTGCCCAAAAATATTTTGCAAATGTACATTTTTATATTAAAAACCTAAAACTATTTTATTTGTTTTTTGAGGCAGTTTATTAATTAATTAATAAGCCATTACAGCTTATTGTTCAACAGTTTTATTAAATAAAAAGTTTCTACAATTAGACACAAAAGATAGGGCACTAAAAAGGCTGTTGCTTCTTGCGGACTCACAGTTCCGTTTTCTTTAAAAATTGGGTTGAAAAAAATAAAATAAACCCCGAATTTAACGAAGCTCCCGCCCATGAAAACAAAGCCCAGCAAATCGAGATATTTTTTTTTCAGTTTTACCAAAATAAAAAAGATCAAAAGCGCCAAAAAATAATTTGCAATATAGCTTGGAATCAGCAGGTTTTGAAACAGTGAAATGTTTAAATAATATAAAATAAGACTGTGAATACCAAAAACAATACTTAGGAAAATCAATAATTTTACACCAAAAACCAAGATCTGCCTAATCATTTTTTTCATTGATATTTTTTAATTGCGCCAAAACGCTCCAAATAGAAATTACAAGCGCCAATAAGACCAGGATAATAGTAAAATATTTTTTTTCAGTCATAAAATAGGCGTCGAGTTTTTTTCCAAAATAGGAGCCTAAGTAAATAGTAATGCCCATTTGAAAAGCAATACTTGTTAACTGCAGGTATTTGTTAAGCTGTTTTTTCTTGTCTGGATTGGTCATTTTGTAGCTCCATCACGGATCCTTTCATTGTGCAAGTTGCGTTAAATTCGGCTCCCGGCTCCACCATTAATTTGCTGATGGCCACATCACCCGTTATTTTTGCCGTAGCTTTTAATGTCAATAAATTATTTACCAGCAATTCTCCTGAAAATGTTCCTTCAATATCCGCGTTGTCACAAATAATTTTTCCTGTAACGCATCCCAAAGCGCCAATAACTACGCGACCAACTGTTTTTATGGTACCTTCAATGCTTCCGTCAATTCTAAAATCTCCTTCCGATTGAACGTCACCGACAATGGAAGTATTTTTTCCCACCACATTTCGCTCTGAGGATAAGGGAGGAATTACTTTTTTTTCTAAAAACATCATCTTCTCTATTTGGTATTATTTTATAGTTTTAATTTTATTGTTTCAATCACTTCCAAGGCTTTTTTC
>DATIRG010000290.1:0-9985 GCA_035470005.1 Lutibacter sp.
CATCATCCTAAACTTGTTTCAGGATCTCACGAAATGAACTTAAAAAAAGAACAAAACAAAATGGATGGAGCGCCAATCATTCTTATAAAAAATACCTGACAGTAAAGCAACTGTATAGTATATTTAGGATTAAAAATTATATTTGTATAACTATAATAGGATTTATTCAATAACCTGTATAGTTATTTCAGGACGGGTCACAGGACGAGTCATAACGCGGGCTCAAGGGAGGATAAAGGGAGGATACTCCGTACATACTCCGTACATAGTGTTATAGTAGTGTTATAGTCACTATAACATTCGAACCAAAAATCAGTAAAAAAATTCAATCAAATTTAGATTTGCTGCTGTATAAAAAAGACCTTACGACTGCACGACTGCAAGACAACAAAAAAGACCGCACGACTGCACGACCGCACGACAACAAAAAAGACCATACGACTGCACGACCGCAAGACCGCACGACTAATTCTGGTTTCTAATTTTGTCGCAAAAAAACCAACACCCAACAACCAAACACTAACAACAAATTTGTATATTGCAACCGCTTTAAAAACAGTATCTTTTGAATAATTCGTTCGATAAATATCAAAAAAGAAGATTGCGTTCTTCTTACCTTTCGGTCATCGTAAGCATTGCTTTGGTCTTATTTTTAGTGGGACTTTTAGGACTTATTGTGCTAAAAACCAATAGTATAACTAAACACTTTAAAGAAAAAGTGGCCATAACCGTATTTTTAAACGACAATGCAAAAGACAAAGATGTAGAAACCCTGCAGGCCGAATTAAGAAAAGAAGAATACGCAAAAACAGTTACCTATATTTCAAAAGATGAAGCTGCAAAAATATACAGCGCCGACATTGGTGAGAACTTTTTGGAGTTTTTGGGTGAAAATCCCCTTAAAAATGCCATTGATATTTCCTTGAAATCAGAGTTTGTGACGCCGGAAATTATGGCAGATATAGAAAAAGAATTGGTCCTTAGAAGCATTGTTTCGGAAGTGACATACGACAAGCCGCTGATCGAATTGCTGTCGAAAAATATCAACCGTTTAAGTTTTTGGATGCTTGTTTTTAGCGCATTGTTTACCTTAATTGCCGTGGTTTTAATCAACGGTTCTATACGTCTTTCAGTATATTCCAAACGATTTACCATCAAAACAATGCAAATGGTGGGCGCCACAAAAAGTTTTATTCGGGGGCCTTTTATTTGGCAAAGTGTAAAATTGGGAATTATTGGCGCATTGGTTTCCATTGTTGGACTGTTGGCATTTATATCCTATTTAAACAAAAATATCCCTGAGTTGGAACTGTTTTCCGATGTCAATATATTGGGCATTGTGTTTGCAGGAATTATCGGATTGGGAATTCTCATTACCTGGTTAAGCACATTTTTTGCGACCCAACGATTTTTAAACCTGAGAAGCGACGAACTTTATTATTGATAAAAATATAAGTCTTGTAATTAATGTAAAATTTATAGGGAACGTGTCTAATATAGTGAGCTTGTCGAACTACAAATAATTTTTATGATGAACCAAAAAAATAAAGAAATAAAAAGCGAATTCCTTTTTGGAAAAAAGAATTATGCCATGATGCTGATCGGTTTGGCGTTTATTGGACTCGGCTTCATTTTAATGGCGGGTGGCGGTAGCGACGATCCCGAAATTTTTAACCCCGAAATGTATAATTTCAGAAGAATACGTTTGGCGCCAACATTGGTGCTTATCGGTTTGGGCATCGAAATTTATGCCATTATGACCAAACCTAAAAAGTAAGAATGAATTATTTTGAAGCTATTATTTTAGCCATTATTGAAGGAATTACCGAATATTTACCCGTTTCTTCAACCGGCCACTTAATTATTGCATCGTCCTTTTTTGGCATTGCCGGCGACGATTTTACCAAATTATTTACCATAGTCATTCAGTTGGGGGCCATTTTGGCCGTGCTGGCGCTGTATTGGAAACGCTTTTTTCAGAGTGTCGATTTTTATTTAAAACTTTTTGTGGCCTTTTTGCCTGCCGTATTTTTCGGATTGGCTTTTAACAATTATATTGATGGTTGGCTGGAAAGTCCAATCATTGTTGCCATTACCTTAATTTTGGGTGGATTTATTTTGCTGAAAGTCGACAACTGGTTTAAATCCAATGAAATTGTCGATCCCAGCCAACCTTACCGGCATACCGAAATAAGTTATGCTACAGCACTAAAAATCGGCTTCTTCCAATGCTTGGCAATGATTCCGGGAACTTCACGAAGTGGCGCGTCGATAATAGGAGGGATGACCCAGAAACTGAACAGAAGAACGGCCGCCGAATTCTCTTTTTTCCTGGCCGTGCCAACGATGTTTGGCGCAACGTCAAAAAAATTATACGATTATTACAATGCGGGCTTTACATTAAGCAACGAACAGATTAATTATTTGCTGATTGGCAATGTAATTTCTTTTATTGTGGCCTTGCTGGCCATCAAATTTTTTATCGATTATTTAAGCAAAAACGGATTCAAATTATTCGGTTATTACCGAATTGTATTGGGGGTCGCTTTACTGCTGATCCATTATTTTGTGATGCCTTTAACCGTAGTTTAATGCGCACAGGAGAAGATTTTAAAAACGGACAGGTGTTGTTAATCAACAAACCATTGACCTGGACATCTTTTCAGGTGGTGAATAAATTGCGTTGGAACATTCGCCAAAAATTTGAATTGGGTAAAATAAAAGTGGGCCACGCCGGCACGCTGGATCCCTTGGCAACCGGATTACTGATTATTTGCACAGGCAACTTCACCAAAAAAATCGATGAATACCAGGCACAAATCAAAGAATATACCGGTGAAATTACCCTGGGCGCCACCACGCCAAGCTACGATTTGGAAACCGAAGTGGACGAAACTTTTCCAATTGATCACATAACTTCCGACTTGATTCATCAAACGGTGCAGCAATTTGTGGGGGAAATTGAACAAATTCCGCCGATGTTTTCTGCCATAAAAATGGCGGGCGTGCGTTTGTACGATTTGGCGCGACAAGGAAAAACACGCGAAATTCAATCACGCAAAATTACCATCGAAACCTTTGAAATTACCGATATCAGTTTGCCTAAAGTGCAATTCAGGATTGTGTGCAGCAAAGGCACCTATATCCGTTCTCTGGCTTACGATTTTGGGAAAGCCTTAAATTCCGGCGGATATTTATCGTCCCTGCGGCGCACCAAAATAGGCGAATTTAACGTAAAAGATGCCGTTGAAATTGAAGATTTTATCGCCAGTTTATAAGCTTTTTATGAAGTAAAGGCATTATTTTTTTCTTAATTCTTTGCGAACTTTGCGTAAAACGTTGCGCCCCTTTCGGTTAAATAAAGGCCTGCTTATTTATTGCAAATCCTGTTCTAATTTAGCTGGATTTTGTCTTGTATCAAAAACGTTTATTATTTCAATCCGATGTTTATCCGCATTAACCCAATAAATTATTTTGTAATTTTTATAAACTAAGTATCTGAATTCTTGAAATCTTTCTGATAATAGCAATTCTTTTTGACCAATTTGTGGATTTTTTGCCAAATCAATGGTAGCATCAATAATTCCATTTGTCAAATTTTGGGCAATAATCAAACTTGCTTTTAATTTGTAGTACTTAAATATGTCATCAAGTTTATCCTCTGCAAATTGCGTCCAATAAACGATTAACTCCATTTTTGAATTTTAGCTTTAAGGTCACTGGCTTTAATGAGTTTTTCATTTTTTGAATCTTCAAGTGATTGGTCAATTTCACTGTTAAATTGTTCAATACTCATCGGTTTGAAGTCGTTCTCAATCAATTCAATTTTTCTTTTTCTTAAAAGATTTTCTAAGCCACTTACAATTTCTTCATTTTGTAACCTGAGAAATTCTTGAATAAATAATAATTTTCTAGCTTCTAAATTCATTTTATTTATTTTTATCAAAAATATAAAATCTATTTAAATGTTGGAGTTAAATTTCTTATAAGATTTGAAATCTGCTCGATGTCAGCTGCTTTCAATTTTCTTTATGGCCAATTTATAAGCTTTTTTATGAAGTAAAGGCATTAATTTATGCTTAATTCCTTGCGAACTTTGCTTAAAACATTGCGCCCCTTGCGGTTAAAAAAAGATAAATAATTATCTTAATTCCCCGTTTTTATAAATCGTCCCAGCCAGCTGTCCATAATATTGATTTCAAATCCAAATTCCAACTCTTCTTTCAGATCGATCATCGAATTAAACACCATCGTATTTTGGGAAACCCCTTTGTCTTTAATCATTTTCTTAAACTCTGGAAGTGTTTTGTACTGCACAAATTCGCCCTGTTTGTAGCAAACATTAATGCGGTCCATTAAAATAAGTTCATAGCTGCTTTCAAGCGATTGTATAAAAGTGGCCAATTGGTCTTGGGCTTCCAAACTCAGACTTTGCTCAGTGTCATCGGCGGTAACAATGATAAAACGGTCGTATTTGATTACATACGACGCAGAAATCGGCTGATGCTCATTTTTCCATTCCGTTAAAAATTGGTCAATCTTGGCGGTTATTTCCGGAAGTTCTTGTGCGTAAAATTTTCTGCTCGCCGGGAATACCCATATTTTTGCGGTTTCGGGAATGCTGTTAAAATCTGTAATCATGGGTTTTGTTTAGGCCGCAAAGGTATTCAAAATAAACCGGAAACATGAGTCGATGAAGAAAAGCTTCTGCTGGCGGTCTTGAACTAAAAGTTTAATCCTATAAAATTAAGAATTTAAATTAACCATAATTAACTACCTTCTTGAGAGTGCCTGTCCCGTCTCGAGCTATCGGGATTAGAACGGGAGGGTTAGGGGTGTGTAAAAGACATGAAATAAAAAAATAAATAAAAATCCCTACAACTGGCAGGAGCTTCAGCCTTTTGCTTTGGCGAGTCGTAAACTGAAAGTTTAATCCTATATATTTAATAATACAAATTAACCACAATTAACTCCCCTCTTGAGAAGCTTGTCCCGTTTTTAGAACGGGAGGGTTAGGGGTGTGTAAAAGACATGAAATAGAAAAATAAATAAAAATCCCAACAACTTACTTTAGCGACTGCAGTGAAAAACCTTTTTTGATTTGCCCTTTTGGCGATTAAAAAAGTTTGGAACAAAAGGCGCGCCCGCCTTTTGGAAGGAACGCCCAAAACATTATTAGTTTAATTGGCATGCAGCAAACCAACCAATTCATTTTGCGTATTGTGGCCCTTGTCTTTGTTGTACCAAATTTGCAGGTTCTTTTTGAACTCTTCGTCCAAACTGCCGTTTTCGGCTTTATAGTCCGTCACCATTTGTGCGGCAACCGCAGGTCTCGGACCCCAGGAATCCAACACGTTATTTTCGGGATCCAAAATAAGGACTTTAGGGATCGATTTACTGCCGTTGGTTAAATATTGGTTCATTAAATCCTCGTTCTCATCGCGCAATACAATCTTTAATGCGATGTTGTCGGAAGCTTCCGCGACTTTGTTGATGATGGGCAATATTTGGGCAGCATCGCCGCACCAGCCTTCGGCAATCACCAAAAAGGTAAAACCTTTGTTCAAATTGTTCAGGGAATTTTGAGTTTCCGCAGAAATTTCTAAGGTTTTATCCAAACGGTCCATTCTTTTGTCATTTAAAATGCTGAAAGTCAGGTGATCTTCCGATTGTTCTGTTCCGGTAGATTTACCTTCTGAAATTAAATTTTTGATTAAATTTCTGTAGTTTGAATAAGAAATTGTATGAGTTAAGCTATTTTTTATGAGGGAGTTGTTCATTTTTTTATTAAATTTATGTCGTTTTTGACGCATTTGAGATTATTTTCAATTAAGTGTGAATTTTGTAAATATTAATAATTATTGTGTATGTAATTAAATTTATTAAAATCTAATTTTGTTTTTTACATATTTTAAAATTAATTTCTAAAACACAAATAATGAAAACGACAAATGAACAATCTGCAAAAGCAGGACTGAAACATCATTTAAGCGTTTTTAAATCTCCAATGCAAAGTTATAAATAGATTTTGAATACCGAATGTTACATATATTACAGTATTTAAAGATAAAAATATCTTTTATTCGTTAAAAGATGATTTAAGTCATATTTTAGCTTAATTTTGCAGACTACATTTGCTAGGTATTTATTAACGTTAATCAAAATCTTATGAAAAAAATCAATTTAACCATCTTATTTTTAGCAGGTTTGGCGCTTTTCATGGTTTCATGCAACGGCGTAGAAAAAAAACCGGAAGCTACTGAAACTCAAACGGAATCTGCACCTGTAAAACAAGGACAAGCGGCAGTTATTGACACCATCTCTGCTGCAAATGCATTGCAGGTAGCTAAATCATTAGACGATTTTAAAACATTAGTGGCAGCCATTGAAGCCGCAGGTGTTGAAGATGCTGTTGTAAATGCCGGACCTTTAACCGTTTTTGCACCTGTGAATAGTGCATTCGACAAATTGCCTGCAGGAACAGTGGATGATTTGTTGAAACCCGAAAACAAGTCCAAGCTGGCTTTCATTCTTACAAACCACGTGGCTCCTGCAAATTATCCTGAAAAACAGTTAAAAAAAGAATTCGAAAAAGGACGTAAATTGTATATGGCCTCCGGAAAATATTTAACCGTTGAAGTGAAAGAAGACGGTATTTATGTGGGCGGAACAAAAATATTGAAATCCGTAAAAGTAAGCAATGGCTGGATTCACGTCATAGACAACGTATTGGTGCCGGCCGAATAATTTAAAAAAATAAACAGAAACATAAAATAGCCAGGATTTCTTATTGAAACTTAAAATGGGGGCTATTTCATATAACCCTAATTAAAATATATACAAATGAAACGAGCCATAACAAATTTTGATATACACAAAAATGATTAATGGCGAACAGCATTTGTACCAATAAAAAATAAAACATAAACAAATGAAATTAAAAGTATTAGTATTTGCTGTTATAGCAGCAGTAATGACAAGTTGTGGCGGTGAAGCCAAAAAGGAGGAAAAAGTGACGGCGCCTGTCGAGGAGCCAAAAGCAGTGGTTGAAACCGACCCGATGAAAGACAAAGGTGTTGGACCTATCACCAGCATTACCCTTGGAGAAATTGACCAAAAAATGGCCGATGAAGGTAAAGCGGTGTTCTTGGCAAAATGTTCTGCCTGTCATAAAATCAGTAAAAGAGTGGTTGGACCGGCCTTGGCTGGCGTTACAGAAAGACGTACACCAGAATGGATTATGAATATGATTTTAAATCCTGAAAAAATGGTGGTTGAAAATCCTGCAGCCAAAAAATTACTGGAAGAATATTTGGCGCCAATGGCAAACCAAAATTTAACGGAAGATGAAGCGCGAAAAATTTTGGAATACTTTAGAACAAAAACATCCACATCCGAGGAATAGTTTAAGATCAATGAACAAACAACAAACAAATAAATAATTATATGAAAACAATTTTTAAATCTTTACTTGCAATTACAGTGCTTTCAATGGTGCTGGGCAGTTGTGGAAAAGGTGACTCGAAGAAAAATGGGGCCTTATCCAGCAATGCTGCCGAAAAAGTATACGTGGCTCCTGGTGAGTACGATGAATTTTATGCTTTTTTATCTGGAGGATTCAGTGGCCAATTGGCTGTTTACGGACTTCCATCCGGAAGATTATTTAAAGTGATTCCTGTTTTTTCTGTTGATCCTGAAAAAGCTTACGGATTTAGTGAAGAAACCAAACCGATGCTGAACACCTCTCACGGTTTTATTCCTTGGGGAGATTCACACCATCCGGATATTTCCCAAACCACGGGTGAATTGGACGGTCGTTGGATTTTTATCAATGAAAACAATACACCGCGTATTGCGAGAATTGACCTGACAAGTTTTGAAACTGCCGAAATTATTGAAATTCCTAACTCTGCAGGGAACCACAGTTCATCTTATGTGACTGAAAATTCCGAGTATGTAGTTGCTGGAACACGTTTTTCTGTTCCTTATCCGCAAAAAGATATGCCAATAAAAGAGTACAAAGGAAACTTTAAAGGTGCCTTAACTTTTATTTCGGTAGATCCTAAAAACGGAGGAATGTCTATCAAGTTTCAATTGATGATGCCCGGTTTTAACTACGATTTATCGCATCCGGGAAGAGGTGCTTCTCATGGCTGGTTCTTCTTTACAACCTACAATACCGAGGAAGCAAATTCATTGTTGGAAGTGAATGCTTCTCAAAACGACAAAGATTTTATCGCGGCCGTAAACTGGAAAAAAATTGAAGAATATGTGAACAATGGCGGCGGTAAAAAAGCACCGACAAGATATGCGCACAATGTTTATAATGAAGAAACACACACTGCAACTTCTACAATCAAAGAAGAAGTGTTAATTATCAATCCAAGTGATGTTCCCGGTGCTGTTTATTTTATGCCTACACCAAAATCCCCTCACGGTTGTGATGTTGATCCTTCAGGTGAATACATTGTAGGAAGTGGAAAATTGGCGGCTGAATTAACTGTGCACTCTTTCAGTAAAATGCTGAAAGCCATTGAACAGAAAAAATTTGACGGCGATGCTTACGGCATTCCAATTTTACAATATGAAGCAACCTTGGCCGGCGCGGTAAAACAACCGGGCTTAGGACCGCTGCATACCGAGTTTGACGGAAAAGGAAATGCCTATACTACCTTCTTTATTTCTTCTGAAGTGGTGAAATGGAAATTGGGAACTTGGGAAGTATTAGACAGAAAACCGGTATTTTATTCTGTGGGTCACTTAATGATTCCTGGTGGAAATTCAAGAAAACCATTTGGTAAATATTTGGTGGCGATGAACAAAATTACCAAAGACCGTTATTTGCCTACAGGTCCTGAAGTAACCCAGTCAGCGCAATTATTTGATATTACAGGTGATAAAATGGAAATGTTGTTAGATTTTCCAACCATCGGAGAGCCTCATTATGCCGCAGGAATCCCGGCGAGTATGATTATGCCTAAATCTAAAAAAATATACAAATTAGAAGAAAACAAACATAAATCTGTTACCAAATCTGAAGCGGCAGCCAAAGTGGTAAGAAACGGTAACGAAGTTCATGTGTATATGACCATGATTCGTTCTCACTTTGCGCCTGATAATATTGAAGGCATCCAAGTGGGAGACAAAGTATTTTTCCACGTTACAAACCTTGAGCAAGATTATGATGTACCGCACGGATTTGCCGTTATTGGTGCAAATACTTCTGAGTTGCTAATTATGCCTGGACAAACAAAAACCAATATTTGGGAACCTAAACAAGTTGGAGTTTGGCCATTTTACTGTACAGATTTCTGTTCCGCATTGCACCAGGAAATGCAAGGCTATATCAGAGTATCGCCAAAAGGATCTAAAGTTCCTTTAACATATACGCTGGATGGTGATGCTGTTGATGCTGAATAATTTTTTTCAGTAAAAAATTGTTTAACAAATAAATAAACGGGCGGGAAAATAAAATAGCTCGCCCGTTTTAAAATAAAATCATCATGCAAAAATTCATTTGTTGTTTGCACACTTCTTCGCCCTAAGTAACAATCTTTAATTTGTGAATGCCATCAAATCAGGCGTTGCAAATTCTAATTTTTTGAAATAGGGTAATTCGTGTAAAATGTACCGGCTATTTTGGCCATTTATTAACAGCAATAAAATTTAAACAGATGAAGAAATCTAAAATTTTAATGATAGTGGGTTCCCTGCTATTACTTGGGCTATTTGTATTTCCTTTATGGAATATTACGCTTGAGGCGCCACAATATCCAATTCCTTTAGGTATGGATATTTACATCAATAAATTTGTGGATACCCACGAATTTGATATCAAAAATATCAATTTAATGAACCACTATGTTGGAATGAAAGACATTCCAGCAACCATTCCCGAATTTAAAATATTTCCTGTAGCCATAGGTATTATGGTGGTTTTAGGCGTAATCATCGGATTTTTGGGCAACCATAAATTGTTTTTGGC
>DATIRG010000291.1:0-1762 GCA_035470005.1 Lutibacter sp.
TCCACTTTTTTCTTTCAACCCGGAGTTCCGTCAAGAAATCATCCTTTAACGCCTAAGAAAAACTATAAATTAACCGAAGAGATTGCGCAATTTCATGCGACTGCTTTAGACAAAATAGGAAGTTTATATTTTGCTGAAGAAAACTTTGATGATTTCTATTTTGGCAAAGGCTCAACATTTCCCGATATTCAGGGAAGTATAGGAATTCTTTTTGAGCAAGCCTCATCCAGAGGTCATGCGCAAGAAAGCGATAATGGTTTGTTAACTTTTCCTTTTACCATAAAAAATCAATTTGTAACAGCTTTATCTACCTTGGAAGCTGGCGTTAAATTGAGAGAAAAATTGCTGAATTATCAGCGGGAGTTTTTTCAGGATGCCAGAAAGGAAGCAAAAGCCACAGCCATTGTTTTTGGCGACGAAAAAGATGCCGCTAAAGCTTACCATTTAGCCGAAATTCTTAAGCAGCACCAAGTCAAAATTCACGAAATCAAAAATGATTTTACCCAAAACGGTAAAAATTATAAAAAAGGATACAGCTATATTTTGTCAAAAAATCAAAAGCAATCACGCTTAATAGATGCAATTTTTGAAAAAAGAACCACTTTTCAGGACAGTCTGTTTTATGACATTTCTGCCTGGTCATTTCCACTGGCGTTCAATTTAGATTATAATGAAAACGCGCCACTTTCTCAAATTGGCGCTGAAATAATGGAAGTAAAACCTCGTGTAATATCAAACATTCCCGTCTCCAATTATGCCTATTTAATGGAATGGCACGAATATTATTCGCCAAAAGCATTAAACCAAATTTTGGAAGCAGGAATTGCCGCAAAAGTTTCGATGAAACAGTTTTCTATGGATGGCATTGATTACGATTACGGAACCATACTTATTCAAGCTCAAAATCAAAAAATGCCAGCCCAGGAATTGGCGAAATTGCTAAATAAAATTGCACAAGAATCGCATATTAATATAACACCAGTTTCAACTGGTTTAGCGAAAGGAATTGATTTGGGCAGCAATAATTTTAAAACCATTAAAAAGCCAAAAGTCGCATTATTTGTCGGCGACGGAATTACTTCGCTAGACGCCGGTGAAATATGGCATTTGTTCGACCAACGTTATGCCATGAAAATCACCAAAATGGACGTTCGCGGATTTGGCCGAAAAAATTTAAGCAGTTACACCCACCTTATTTTACCTGAGAGTAAAGATAATTTTTTAGATAAAGCTGAAACTGAAAAAGTCAAAAATTGGATAAAAAGCGGAGGGATCCTAATTGGTTATAAAAATGCGGCACATTGGGCGAACTCTAACGAAATAATCAAACTTGCAATTGAGGAAAAAAAGGATACAGCCAGAAATATTTCCTTTGAAAATCAAATGGATTATCGTGGCGCAAAGGAGATTGGCGGCGCTATTTTTGAAGCAAAGTTGGATCGGTCTCACCCAATTAATTTTGGATATAAAAACAATACGCTTCCATTGTTTAAAGACACAACCTACTTTATGGAGACAGATGCCCAAAGTTATAATAACCCTATTCTTTTTTCGGAAAAACCTTTGTTAAGCGGCTATATTTCTAAAGATAATTTAAAAGAATTGGCAAATACCAGTGCTTTTAAAGCAGTCAATTTTGGAGGTGGCAAGGTATTGTTGTTTTCTGATAACACCAATTTTAGGGCGTTTTGGTTTGGCACTAACAAATTATTAATGAATGCTGTTTTCTTTGGTGAATTTTGTAATTTAGAAAAAAAGTAAG
>DATIRG010000292.1:0-4185 GCA_035470005.1 Lutibacter sp.
CTGGAAACAAACTGGCCAATTATTGGTATTTCATATTACGGCCGATCGGTTTTTAAGAAATATGGTGCGCGCCATTGTGGGCACTTTAATAGAAATAGGAAAAGGAAAAATGACTTTGGAAGAATTTAAAAGCGTTATTGAAAGTGAAAACAGGTGCAACGCCGGGCCATCCGCGCCAGCGCAAGGCTTATTTTTAACTCAGGTAACCTATCCAAAAACAATTAGTAAAAATGAGTAAAAAAGTTACAGGCAACGCTTTTGACGCGCAAATATTTAACCGTTTATTGGGTTTCTCCAAAAAATACCGTATGGAATTTTTTATAGGAACTTTTTCGGCAATATTATTGTCTTTGGCTACCGTTGCGCGGCCAATTTTGTTGCAGGAAATTGTCAATATTTATTTTAAAAATAAAGACAAAGTAGGAATTTTAAACTTCTCATTATTGATGGTTGTTTTTTTAATCGCCGAGGTTTTGTTGCAGTTTATTTTTATTTATAAAGTGAATTGGCTGGGGCAACATATCATAAAAGACATCAGGGTTCAGCTAAACAAGCATATGCTGCAATTTAAAATGTCGTATTTCGACAATTCTTCCGTTGGAAAATTAGTGACGCGTTTGGTTTCGGACACAGAAACGATTGCGCAATTTTTCGGACAGGGATTGTTTATGATCATCAGTGATTTGTTAAAAATGTTGGTAGTGGCAATTGTGATGCTTTGGATGAACTGGAGAATGGCATTGATTGCTTTTATTGTGCTTCCGGTTTTAATTTATGCCACAAAAATATTTCAAATGGCTATAAAATCGGCTTTTCAGGAAGTGCGGATTCAAGTGGCAAACTTAAATGGTTTTGTGCAGGAACGTGTTACAGGTATGAAAATTGTGCAGTTGTTTAACCACGAAAAAGTGGAATATGAAAAATTTGTCAAAATTAATGACTTGCACAAAAAAGCAAATATTAGAACAGTTTGGTATTATTCTATTTTCTTTCCAATAGCTGAAATTCTGGCGTCTATTTCGGTCGGATTGTTGGTTTGGTACGGCGGTTTGGATATTGTAAATAACGGAACCACAGAAATCGGACAAATTATCGCATTTATTATGATGGCCCAAATGTTGTTTAGGCCGTTGAACCAAATTGCCGATAAATTTAACACGCTGCAACTAGGAATGGTTGCCGGAGACAGGGTTTTTGAAGTGCTGGACACCAAAGATCAAATTGCCCAAACAGGTGATTTGGAAGCAAAAAGCTTCAAAGGAGATATTGAATTTAGAAATGTGCGTTTCAGTTACAACAAAGGGGAAGAGGTTTTAAAAGGAATTTCATTCAAAGTAAATGCCGGTGAAACTGTCGCGATTGTTGGGGCAACAGGCGCCGGAAAATCTACCATCATCAATTTGGTAAATCGTTTTTATGAAATAGATGAGGGCGAAATTTGTATAGATAGCACAAATATTTTGAAATATACGTTGCCTTCATTAAGAAATCAGATTGCCGTTGTTTTACAGGATGTTTTTTTATTCTCCGACACCATCTATAACAATATTGCTTTAAGCGATGAATCAATCACTTTAGATCAAGTGATAGACGCCGCCAAAGAAATTGGCATTCACGAGTTTATTATGAGTTTGCCAAATAATTATCATTATAATGTAAAGGAACGCGGCGGCATGTTGTCTACCGGTCAACGTCAGTTAATCGCCTTTTTGCGCGCTTACGTGAGTAAACCAAGTATCTTAATTTTGGATGAAGCCACATCTTCCATAGATTCTTATTCGGAAAAATTGATTCAGGAGGCAACTGATAAAATTACGAGGCACCAAACTTCCATCATTATTGCACACAGGTTAACAACCATTAAAAATGCCGACAGAATTATTGTGATGGACAAAGGCCATATTGTGGAGCAAGGATCGCATTTAGAATTGCTGGAGAAAAATGGCAATTACAAAATGTTGTATGATATGCAATTTGCCGGTGAAGCAGTTTAGTTGATGTTGAATCTCTGAATTATTTAATCGTGAAAAATATTTATTTAGTTTTACCAGTAACTAATAATCAATAACTTTTAACTTTCATACTAATTTAAATCATAGCGAATCATTTCAATAAGTTCCTGAGAGTTTTTGAACAACACAAATTCCCCGTCTTTTATATAGGATATTTTGCCTGTTTCTTCGGAAACAATCAAACAAAGTGCATCGGTTTTCTCGGTAATTCCTATTGCAGCTCTGTGGCGCAAACCAAATCTCGCCGGTATGTTTTTTGTGGAAAGCGGCAAAACTGCCCGGGTAGCAATAATATAATTGTCTTTTATAATTACCGCGCCGTCATGCAGCGGACTGTTTTTATAAAAAATACTTTCCAAGATTGGCTGGTTAACTTCGGAATTCATTTTGTCTCCAGTAGCTTTTACAAAATCTAAATTATGTGTTCGTTCCAAAACAATTAAAGCACCAGTTTTTACAGCCGACATTGCCAGACAGGCATTTACAATGGTTTCTACATCCATCGTAATGGATATTTCACTTTTTAAAAAGCTGATTTGCTTTAAAAAATTTCTTCTGTTTGTGAAATTTGTGGAACCCAGCATCAACAAAAATTTTCGCACTTCAGGCTGAAAAACAATAAGTATGGCAATGGCGCCCAAACTAACCAGTGTGCCCAACAAACTGCTCAACATTTCCATTTGAAGCGCCTGGGTTATTTTCCAAATTATCACCACAAGTCCAATCCCAATAAAAATATTGATGGCAACACTCCCTTTTAAAAGTTTGTACACATAGTAAAGCAGCGTAGCCACCAAAACAATGTCTAAAATATCAAGATAGGAAAAATTTAGAAAATCGAGCATTAAATTTCTTTTTGTAAAAATAGGAAAAAAAGATGGCTTGGTAAACAGTTAATTGAAGCAACAGCCCAATCTTTATTTTAGTTGAAAATAAATTCGTTTTTGTTTATTAAAATATTTTCTTTGTTTAGATTATGGATGATTGTTCTGTAAAATAAATAATCCTGATACAACAGGTTTCCATTAAAGTTCAAATGAAGCATCGATTGTTTGTCTTTAGCAGACAATTTCAAAAGTGCCGTGAATTCATTTTTGAAATTTGATTTATCTGTTTCGACGGTATCCATCAGAACACTGTTTTGATTAAAAACCAGTTGTATGTTATGGTAATTTTGATATTTGGCTGCATTTTCTTCTGAGTTTTTTGGCATTTCGTCGATTGTTTGAAAAGTGACGCCATCAAATTTTAGAAATGAAAGTTTCTTTGTAATCGTGTCGGAATAGCTAAAATAATCGAACATTCCTTTTTCCGAATGCATAGAATTTGCATGTTTGTCCTGCAGGTTTACAATGGAAGGAATAATAACTTTTAAAGGCAAACGTTTGTCTATGTTGTAAATCCAATGTGTGGTGCTGATGGTATTTTTTCTGTTTACAACTGCCAAGGTATCGTTATTTTTAACTTCAAAAAACAGCCAAACTTGTGAATGATTTTGTATCTCCTGAATGCCTTTTTCAGCCAATGTCGGAATCTTGAGTTCTTTTTTTGCGCAGCCAAGTATCAATAATGTAAACAATATCAGCGTTAACTTTCTCATAATTTATTGTTTAATAAGGCAACAATTTTTATCGCTTCAACAGCTTCTTTTACATCGTGTACACGAAGTATGGAAGCGCCGTTTAAGAGTGCAATGGTGTTTGCTGCCGTTGTTGCATTAAGGGCAGATTCTGCAGTGATTCCTAACGGTTTGTATAGCATTCCTTTTCTCGACAAGCCTGCGATCAAAGGCGTTTCCAGGTTTTTGAACAGTGCTAAATGTTTTAATAGCTGATAATTGTGTTCTGTGGTTTTGCCAAAACCAAACCCCACATCGGTGATAATGTCGTTTACGCCAAGTTTATGCAATTCGGCAATTTTTTTTGAAAAATAGTAAAGCAAATCGTTGACAACATTCTCGTAAGTTGGATTTTGTTGCATGTTTTGCGGCGTGCCTTTCATATGCATCATAATATACGGAACCTGCAGTTTTGCGACAGTTGAAAACATAGTTGCGTCCATTTCGCCGGCAGCAATATCGTTAATAATGCAAGCGCCGTGATGAATACATGGTTCTGCAACATGACTTCTGAAGGTATCCACAGAAATTAAAACGGATGGAAATTCGCTGATT
>DATIRG010000293.1:0-2751 GCA_035470005.1 Lutibacter sp.
TAATTGACATGATTACTGGAAACCGTGTTTTCGATACCAAAGCAAACGGCTGGAAAGCTGCGCAACAACCAACATTATTAATGCCACAAAACAAGTTAATAGTAACGGGACAGCGTACCTCAAAAGAAAACTACGCACAAGCAGTGGGAATTTATGATATGGGTACAGGAAAAGAAGAAAAGCTGTTTACATTAAAAGGTTTTGATATTATGGTTGGAAAACCAAGTATCATAGATGGTGGTTTAATTATTCCGGCTGGAAAAGGGTTAATAAGAATTGATATGGCAACTGGAAATGAAAGTTGGACAGCAAAACTTAAAGGCGTCGCGTTTGTTCAACCAGCAGAAGATGGAAAATCTATGTATGCATTTGTAAATGTGAATAATGGAAAAAATCAAGAAGTTTATAAGGTAAGTGAGTCTGGCACATTATTATGGGCTGATGGCAATAAAGTAAAAGGAATTGTTTCCAATTTTGAAATTACCACTAAAGGACTTGCTATTGTAAGTGACGTAGCCGATTCGGGCAAAGGGGGAATAGGAGGTTTAATGGCGGCAAAAGCACAAAGTAATATTAGTTTTTTATCTTCATCATCTGGTGAAGATTTATGGGAAAAAGCGCCTAAAACTAAAGGATATGTGCAACACTTTTATGTAATGGATGATGGAATTTTATTTGGTATACAAGAAGGCGGTATTAATAAAATCTCATTTGAAGGCGAAACGTTATTTAAAAAACCATTATCCACAGGAGAAAATATTCATACTATGGCGTTAACCAAGCAAGGCTTAATTTATATTACTGATGAAGATGCTAATATTATTAATTTGCAAACAGGGGAATCAATTTGGAGTAAACCTATAAAATATAAACGTGCCAAAGCTGTAACAAGCATTTATGACCAAGCACATAAAAGATATTTAATTAGTACTGGTGAGGAGATGATTGCTATTAATGAAGACTCTGGAGACATAAGCACTTTGGCATCTTATAAATTTGAAGAAAAAGAAAATCCAACAAAATTTGAAATACGGAAAGATGGATTATTATTGTCTTCAGATCAAAATGTAATGATGCTTAATTTTGATGGAAGCAAAAAATTTCAAGAATATTATAAATCTCCGGGTAAAAGTACTTTCGCAAAAATAGCTTTTGGGGTATTGGCAGTTGCTTCAGTTGCGATGGCAAGTGCAGCATCATATGAAGCCGGTATGAATAAAAACTCAATAGGACAATACAACGATTATGGTGCTCAAAAAAATAGAGAATCTGAAATGTTCTCAGCAATTGGAACCGTTGCATTTAAGGAAATGGCTAGGCGATTCAAGGCTACCTCAGCCACAAAGGATGCCCAATTTACTTTATCAAGTTTGGATGATGGCGTTGGACTTGTAAAATTAGATAAGGATACTGGAAAACCCATAAAACAACTTATTTTAAATGACAAAAAACCTGAATATGAAGTCGATGAATGGGGCGGATATTTGTATTATAAAGCAAGCGGAAACACAATCAACGCCTATGATTTGAATAAATAAGGTGAAGTTTTACCTTCGAAGGCTGTCTTCAATCCCTACAATTGAAGCGGCCTTCTACCAATAAAATAACTAAGAAGAAGGAATTTTACAAGTTGGTATCAGAAATACTTTTTTTTGTATATTGCTGTAAATTAAATTCTTAGTGAAAATAAAATTTCTTTTTGTATTCATTATAAGTTTTGGCATTGGCAATGCCCAAAAAATTAGTTATTCAGATAGCCTTCAAAAAAGTTTTATAAACCTATCAAAACCCCAACAGCTAAAACAAATTTTAGAAATTCCTTATGATAAATTCATAGGAAATATTGCTGCTTCTGAAAAATTGGCACTTAAAGCAATTGAATTGGCAAAAGAATTAAACAATCAGGAATCTTTAGCCGAAGCCTATTTGTTGCTTTCTCAGATTTACAATTACCAAGATAAGAGAGAAAAAAAACTGGTTTTCAATTTAAATGCCATCAGAATTTACGAAGAACTCGGGAAATTGGAAAAAGCCGGATATGCCTACGGAGAATTGGGATTTTCCATAAAACGTGAAGACCTAAAAAGTGCTTTGCATTATATGCGAAAAGGATTAAAAATTATTGAGAATGTTAAAACTGCAAAAAAAGTCGATGCTACTTATGATAATTATGGCATTTTACAAGGAATGCTAAAAAATTATGACAGTGCCATTTACTATCACAAGAAATCGTTACAATTAAAAAAACAGCACAACGACAGTATTGGAATTCCGTATGGTTATGTGCATTTAGCAACTGTAAATATTAATTTAAACAATTTTGATATTGCAAAAAAATATATAGACAGTGCGCAAACCATTCGCTTAATACGAAATGACATTTATGGCATAACAGACAATTATGTTTACTATGGCGATTTGTATTTTGCAGAGAAGAAATACGGTCGGGCTATTGAAAATTTCAAAAAGGGATACAACTTATCCATTGAAAATAACTTTTTATCCCGTGAAAAGTATTGTGGTGATTACTTAGCCAAATCATAAATTGAATTGGGTGATTATAAACATGCTTTTTTCTATCATAAAATATTTCAAACCCTTAAAGACAGTACCATAAATACGGAGACAAACAGCAGAGTTGCAACCCTTCAAATTGAATTTGAAACAGAAAAAAAGGAAAAGGAAATTGCCCAGCAAAAAGAACAATTGCTGGCTCGGGAACTGGAAATAAAAAACAAAAACAATTTTAAC
>DATIRG010000294.1:0-5372 GCA_035470005.1 Lutibacter sp.
AGATTACACAAGTATAACCGGCATTATGCGCCATTTGAATAGCTGCAAGGGTTTCTGTCAATGTTCCAATTTGATTTAATTTTATCAAAATTGAATTTGCTGAGTTTTCTTTAATCCCTCTTTCTAATCGTTCAACATTGGTAACGAATAAATCATCGCCAACAATTTGTACTTTATCTCCAATAGTTTCATTCAATAATTTCCAACCTTCCCAGTCATTTTCAGCCATACCGTCTTCGATAGAAATAATTGGGTATTTTTCACTTAATTCTTTCAAATAAGCAACTTGCTCTTCTGAAGATCTGATAACACCTTTTGCACCCTCAAATTTAGTGTAATCATATTTTCCGTCAACATAAAATTCTGATGAAGCAGGATCTAAAGCAATCATCACTTCTTCACCAGGTTTATAACCCGCTTTTGAAATGGCTTTTATTAAGGTTTCAAGCGCATCTTCAGTATTATCAAAATTTGGCGCAAAACCTCCTTCATCTCCTACTGCCGTACTTAAACCCCTGTCGTGAAGTAATTTTTTTAAGTTATGGAATATTTCAGACCCCATTTTAATAGCTTCCGTAAAGTTTTTAGCTTTTACAGGCATAATCATAAATTCCTGAAATGAAATAGGCGCATCAGAATGTGAACCACCATTTATGATATTCATCATAGGAACCGGCAATGTATTTGCGCTTACACCACCAATATAACGATACAAAGGCATTCCCAATTCATTTGCAGCTGCTTTTGCCACTGCCAACGAAACGCCTAAAATAGCATTGGCGCCAAATTTAGATTTGTTTTTTGTGCCATCTAACGCAATCATCGCAGCATCAATTTGATTTTGATCAAATACCGACATCCCGATAATTTCTTCAGCTAAAATTTCATTTACATTTTTTACGGCTGTAAGCACGCCTTTTCCCATATAATCTTTACCACCATCACGCAATTCCATGGCTTCATGTTCTCCTGTTGAAGCGCCTGATGGGACAGCAGCTCTTCCTAAAATTCCGTTTTCAGTTATTACGTCAACCTCTACTGTTGGATTGCCACGTGAATCAAATATCTGTCGTGCATGGACTCCTAAAATTATACTCATTTTATTATATTTTAAATTATTTTTCTTCCTGCAAGGTACGATTTTCAGGTCAAATTTTATATAAATTAACCTGATTAATACGATAACGTTTTCGTTTTATTTTAATCAAAAAAAGCCTTTAATGCTATGGTTAAAAGCTTTTTAAATTTATTATTTTGATGCTTTAATATTTTCAATAAACTGGTCAAACAAATAAGATGAATCGTGTGGTCCCGGACTGGCTTCAGGATGGTATTGTACTGAAAAACAATTTTTATTTATCATTTTCATACCTGCCAGCGTATCATCATTTAAATGAACATGGGTGATTTCAAATTCAGGGTGATTTTCAACGGCTGCTTTATCCACCACAAAACCGTGATTTTGGGAAGTGATTTCACCTTTTCCTGTAACAACATTTTTTACAGGATGGTTAATTCCACGATGTCCATTGTGCATTTTATAGGTAGCAATGCCATTTGCCAAAGCAATTACCTGATGTCCCAAACAAATGCCAAACAAAGGTAAATTTTGATTGATAATTTCCTTGGCAACCTGCTGTGCTGATGCTAAAGGTTCTGGATCTCCAGGACCGTTTGACAAGAAAAAACCATCGGGATGAAATGAATTCATTTCCTCAAAAGTGGCATTAAAAGGAAATACTTTGATGTAACAATCTCTTTTTGCCAAATTTCGCAAAATATTCTTTTTGATGCCCAAATCCAAAGCTGAAATTTTATAAGTCGCTTGTTCATCACCAAAATAATAAGGTTGTGTGGTAGAAACTTTTGAAGCCAATTCCAATCCCTTCATATCGGGAACCGCCTTTAATTTTTCTTTTAAGGCTTCTATATCAGTTTCTGTGGAAATTATGGCATTCATTGCGCCCTTATCCCGAATGTAACGAACAACGGCTCTTGTGTCAACATCAGAAATAGCCATTAAATTTTCCTTTTCAAAATAATTCTCCAAGGAATCCTGTGCATTCACTCTAGAAAAATTAAAACTGAAATTCTTGCAGATCAACCCGGCAATTTTGATGGAATCAGATTCGATTTCTTCCATATTTACGCCGTAATTCCCAATATGTGCATTTGTTGCCAACATTAATTGACCAAAATAGGAAGGATCTGTAAAAATTTCCTGATAACCAGTCATACCGGTATTGTAGCAAATTTCTCCAAATGCGGTACCGTCTCTTCCTATCGATTTTCCTTCGAAAATTGTTCCATCGGCTAAAAGCAATATAGCCTTTTTTCTTTGTGTATATTTCATGTTTAATATTACTTTTTTTGTCAAAAATTTTACAATTATTATGTAATCTATGTTTTTATAAAATAAAATCTAATCAATTAACAAACTCTGATAAAACCTATATATTTTAAGTACATCATCTTCATTTTGATAAGATATTTTATTCATTTTAACAAAATTGATAATTTCATCATTCTTTAGTCTAAAAATATCTAAAATATCTTTCTTATTTAATTTTATCTCTGTTAGAGAATCATTTAAATAAACAAAATACTTTTTCATTAATTTATTTTCACCTGGTTTTATAACTTTATTTGTGATAACATGAACTTCTGGCTTTAATTGCTTAATGTAATATTCTTTTAAAAAACAATTTTTTGGATTAGAACAATCAAAACTTTGATAATATCTGTTATTTATATTAATAAAAGTTTTACCTGAAATAAAAATTTTATCTAAATTATAAAAAACAAAAACAGAGTCATTTGAAATTTGTGAAACAAATTTGCCGTTAAGCAAATCAAAATTTATATTTTTAATCAAATATTCTTCATTATTGAGTAAAAAAGTAGCATTATTATCCCATTTTTCAAATAAATAATAACTACCATTCATTTCCGAATTATTATTACTAGTGTAAGCACTTACAGCTGCCCCAGCATCTCTGCCAGATAAAGTATTATAATTTATAAAGGTTTGTGCTTGCAAAAAAAAGCCTGTTGATAATAAACAAAATAATACAAGATTTTTTTTTTTCATTTTTTTAAATTATTTAATTTAAAGTTAAAAAAAAAGGATAAACTATAAATAATTTATCCTTTTAATATGATTAATGGGTCACCATTATTTCGTTTCTTTTGTTTCAGTTTTAACTTCAACAGTTTCTTCCACTTTTTTAGTTTTACCTCTTCGAGTGGTTTTCTTTTTAGCTTTGTTGTTCGGATTGTAATTTGGATTGTAATCCACCAATTCGATCATAGCCATAGGCGCATTATCGCCTTGACGACTTCCCAATTTAATGATACGAAGGTATCCTCCTGGTCTGTCGGCCACTTTTACAGAAACTTCTTTAAATAATTCTGTAACCATGAATTTATTTCTCAAATAGCTAAACACAACCCTGCGGTTATGCGTGGTGTCTTCTTTAGACTTTGTAATTAAAGGCTCCACAAATTGACGCAAAGCTTTTGCTTTCGCAACAGTGGTATTAATACGCTTGTGCTCAATTAAAGAACAAGCCATATTAGCAAACATAGACTTTCTATGTGCAGTTTTTCTGCCTAGGTGATTAAATTTCTTTCCGTGTCTCATCTCTTATGTTATCTCAATTAAAACCTAAGTTTTAAATTAATCTTTATCTAATTTGTATTTGCTTAAATCCATTCCAAAACTTAACCCTTTAATATGAACCAATTCATCTAATTCGGTTAAAGATTTTTTTCCAAAATTACGGAACTTCATCAAATCGTTTTTATTGAAAGATACCAAGTCTCCCAAGGTATCAACTTCTGCAGCTTTCAAACAATTTAGTGCACGTACGGATAAATCCATATCCACTAATTTTGTTTTTAGCAACTGACGCATATGTAAAGATTCTTCATCATACGTTTCAGTTTGTGCTATTTCATCAGCTTCTAAAGTGATACGCTCATCAGAGAATAACATAAAATGGTGAATCAATATTTTTGCAGCTTCCGTTAATGCATCTTTTGGAGAAATTGAACCATCAGTAGTGATATCAAAAACCAACTTTTCATAATCTGTTTTTTGCTCAACACGGAAATCTTCAACAGCATATTTTACATTTTTAATTGGTGTAAAAATTGAATCTGTAAAAATAGTTCCCAATGCAACGCCAGATTTTTTATTGTCTTCTGCAGGCACAAAACCTCTTCCTTTTTCAATGGTAAGTTCAAAATCTAACGTAACGGATTTCTCCATATTACAAATAACTAAATCATGATTTAATACTTGAAAACCAGAAATGTATTTTTGCAAGTCACCGGCAGTTAACTGCTCGTGTTTAGAAATTGAAATGTTCACTGTTTCTCTATCAGAATCTTCAATTTGTTTCTTAAAACGCACTTGTTTTAAGTTCAAAATGATTTCTGTTACATCTTCAACAACACCTTTGATTGTTGAAAATTCGTGTTCGATACCTTCAATACGAAGTGATGTAATTGCAAAACCCTCTAATGAAGACAACAATACTCTTCTTAAAGCATTCCCAACTGTTAAACCAAAACCTTGCTCTAACGGTCTGAATTCGAATCTACCGTTAAAATCGGTAGAATCAATCATAATTACTTTATCGGGCTTCTGAAAATTTAAAATTGCCATAATTGAATTGGTGTCTTTAAAATTATTTAGAGTATAACTCTACGATTAATTGTTCCTTGATATTTTCCGGAATTTGGATTCTTTCAGGAATACTAACAAAATTTCCTTGTTTGGTTTCTGAATTCCAAGTAAGCCATTCGTATACATCACTTCTGTTAGCCAAAGCATTTTCAATAGCCAACAATGATTTTGATTTTTCTCTTACAGCAACAACATCGCCGGCATTTAATGAATAAGAAGGTATGTTAACCAACTCTCCATTTACGGTGATATGACGGTGAGACACCAATTGACGTGCAGCACTACGACTAGGCGCAACACCCATTCTGTAAACTACATTGTCTAAACGGCATTCGCAAAGTTGTAATAAAATTTCACCAGTAATACCTTTACTGCTTGAAGCTTTTTTAAATAAGTTTGCAAATTGTCTTTCCAAAATACCGTAAGTATATTTTGCTTTTTGCTTTTCAGCCAACTGAATAGAGTATTCAGATTTTTTTCCTCTGCGACGGTTTGCACCGTGTTGTCCTGGAGGATAATTTCTTTTTTCAAAAGATTTATCGTCTCCAAAAATTGCTTCTCCGAATTTACGGGCAATTTTAGTTTTTGGTCCTGTATATCTTGCCATTTTTAATTATTAGATGATAGGGATTATGAATTAAGGCTAATCCTTCGATAATCTTACAAAATCCTATCGGTT
>DATIRG010000295.1:0-2423 GCA_035470005.1 Lutibacter sp.
TACAATCCCATAAAATTTCCTGAAGCATCCAAAAAAAGAAGGGACATTGTGTTGAATTTAATGAGTCAGGAAAAATATATTTCCGAAATATTTAAAGATTCTGTAACTGATCTTCCTTTGATTACAAAACCAAAAAGACTCTCGCGCCATCAGGGAAAAGCAAAGTATTTTACGGAGTATGTGCGTTTAATAATGAACGATTGGTTAGAAAATAACAGAAAATCAAGCGGAAAAAAATATGATTTGTATAAAGACGGACTTAAAATTTACACGTCTTTAAATTACGCTATGCAACAATACGCCGAAAAGGCTGTGGCGAAAAGATTAAAAATTTTACAATACGAATTTGACCGCCAATGGGGCGATGAAGACCCTTGGAAAGATGTGCCAATCGTTTTAACAAACGCCATCAAAAATTCGGATCGGTATAAAACACTAAAAAAAGCAGGATTGTCAGAGGCAAAAATTCAAGACAGCCTTAACAAACCTGTGAAAATGAAAATTTTCTCGCACGACGGGGACAGAAATGTCACCATGTCACCGCTGGATTCCATAAAAAATTCATTGCGATTTTTACACGCAAGTTTTATTGCCTTGGAACCAAAAACCGGACACATTAAGGCGTATGTGGGCGGTATTGATGAAAATTATTTTCAATATGACCATGTAACCACTAAAAGGCAGGTTGGAAGTTCCTTTAAGCCTTTTGTATATGCTGCAGCCATTGAAAATGGTATTTCACCTTGCGAAATGTATCCAAATGTTTTGATAAAATATCCGCAATACGAAGACTGGGAACCAAAAAATTCCGATTATATTTATGGCGGTGAATTTAGTGTTTGGGGCGCGTTGGCGGCTTCTGTAAATACTGTAACGGTGCAGCTTATGGAAAAAGTTGGCTTGACTAAAATTATTAATTTGGCCAAAAATATGGGTATAGAAACTGAACTACCGGCAGTTCCTTCGCTGTCTTTGGGCACCGCCGAACTTTCCTTGTTGGAAATGGCGAGGGCTTATACCACATTTCCCAATTACGGAAAACCAATGTACGAAGTTATCCTTCTTAAAATTGTGGATAGAGATGATATTTCACTAAATATCACACCTGTAAAAGAGTCTAAAAATGTGTTTTCAGAAAAAACGGGCGAAATTATGGTCGAAATGTTAAAACGTGTCGTTTTCCAAGGAATTGCCGCACCAATTAGGTACGATTTTCAATTGTTTGGTGACATTGGCGGCAAAACCGGAACTTCTCAAAATCAAGCAGATGGCTGGTTTGTTGGGTTTACCTCAAACTTGGTTGTTGGCGCTTGGGTTGGTGCAGAAAATCCCGCAATTCATTTTAAAACGATGGAATTGGGCCAGGCATCGCATACCGCGCTTCCTATCAACGGCGAGTTTTTAAGAATGTTAAATAATGATGATTCTTTTCAATATTATTTGAAAGAAGATTTTAAAAAACCTTCCAAAGATGTGTTGAAACTTTTCAACTGCAATTCGCGAAAAAATGTGCCACGACCAGCAAAAGATACCATTGCAGATGTAGCCATCGATTCTTTAAACATTGAAAACGTTATCATACCAAAAGACAGCGTTGCCATTGAGCAATAAAAACAGCCATTTAATTCAAAAAATAACTTAAACTTTTCGGCGGGCGTTCCCGCCGAAAAGGCGGGCGGGCTTTCACTACTCGCGTTTTTTTTTGCAAAAAGCAACAAAAAAAGCGCTCAAACACACCGTTCAATCCCTAACGCAGTTTGAGTTCATAATGAAAAAGGAAATATTAAAGTTTTTCTAGCGCCCTTTGCGTATTTTCTTTGCGAAATTTACGGTTAAATTTATGGGTTTTATATTTCGAGTTTAGACTTTCCTTGCATTTTCGGCTAAACTTCCGTCTTCGGACTTCGGGCTTCCAACTGAAATTTCCTACAACACCAGCAATCCGTTCGCACGCAAACTGTTAATGGGTTTGGAATACCAAAACAATTCGAAATCACCAAAATTGGTTTCGTAATCTGTTTTTAAGGCTGAAAAAGTAAGCTGTTCAATATTGAGAACAGACAAGCGTTCCAGCATAGTCAAAAACCATTCGCCGTTTTCTTTTTCCATAACCACCTGAAAGCTGTCATTTTTATCGTGAAAAGTGAGCTGAAGCTGTTGTTTTGATTTTCCTTTTTTAGATTTAGTTTGTTCCGAAACCAAAGGCGTTCCACCCAGCCAAATAATTTTAGCCGAAGGTTTTACCATAAAATAAGGCTCAGCTTCCAGGCATTTTTGCATAAAATCACTTTTGATGCCGGTTTTCGGAATTTTAAAATCGAACCAGTCCTGCAGCGGCAAGTCAAAACCAACGCCGTGCATAAAATTGAAGATCGATTTTTTCAGCCCAAAACTAAATTTATCGTGGTAAATTCCTGTTTTGT
>DATIRG010000296.1:0-3053 GCA_035470005.1 Lutibacter sp.
AAAGGCAATCCGGTTGAATTTAAAGGAGATTATGCTTTAATTTCAGTAGGAAGAAAACCTTATACTGATGGATTGGACTTGGAAAATGTTGGCATAATAGTAAACGAAAAAGGGCAAATTGAAACCAACGAACAATTGCAAACCAATGTCGCTAACATTTACGCTATCGGCGATGTGGTGAAAGGTGCCATGCTGGCTCATAAAGCAGAAGAAGAAGGTACTTTGGTTGCTGAATTGATTGCCGGACAAAAACCGCATATTGATTACAATTTAATTCCGAATGTCGTTTATACCTGGCCAGAAGTTGCCGCTGTCGGTAAAACGGAAGCGCAATTAAAAGAAGCCGGCGTGAACTACAAATCGGGAACTTTTGCCATGCGTGCTTTGGGAAGAGCCCGGGCAAGTATGGATACCGACGGAATGATCAAAGTGCTGGCCGATGCAAAAACTGATGAAATTTTAGGCGTTCATATGATTGGCGCCAGGGCAGCCGATATGATTGCCGAAGCGGTGATTGCGATGGAATTTAGAGCCTCATCAGAAGATATTGCGCGTTCATCTCATGCACATCCGACCTATACCGAAGCATTTAAGGAAGCTTGTTTGGCGGTGAATGATCGATCGATTCATTCATAGGCCCCTTAATCGATGATGCCGAACCAGAATAATATCTGTTATATAAATACAAGATCCTGAAAAAAATTCAGGATAAAAATCAAAAGTCCTTTCAATTTGAAGGGACTTTTCTATTTTTGCGCTGATGCAAAGAACAAGTATTCAATTTCAGGTAAAGGATATTTCCGAATTCAAAAAGCAATTGTTGCTTTGGGCGCAGCAGTTTGAAATTGCAGTTTGGCTGGACAGTAACAATTACGACCAAAAATATTCAAATTTTGATGCGGTTTTGGCTATTGATGCGTTTTCAAAAATTGAAACTTCCTATGAAAATGCGTTCTCAAAATTAAAAAAATTCCAATCGGAAGTAAACGACTTTATTTTTGGCTATCTCAGTTACGATTTAAAAAACGATATTGAAAACTTGACTTCTTCTAATTTCGACAGCTTGCATTTTCCCGATTTGTTCTTCTTTCAGCCTAAAAAATTAGTTGTCATCAAAGGAAATACTATTGAAATAAAATACATTTCAGCATTTGAACATGAAATTGAAACTGATTTAGAAAATATTAATCAACTTCAAACAGCTCAAAACCCAGTTGAAGTCGATAGGAATATCAAAATAAAACTACGAATCCATAAAGACGATTATTATAAAAAATTAAACACGCTTTTAAACCACATTCACAGAGGCGATATTTATGAAGCCAATTTTTGTCAGGAGTTTTACAGCGAAAATTCAGAAATTGATCCGGTGGAAGTCTACCAAAATCTGAATGAAATTTCCAAACCGCCTTTTGCGACATTTTTGAAGTTAAATAACAACTTTTTGCTTTCGGCATCGCCCGAGCGCTATCTGAAAAAAGACGGTGAACATTTAATTTCCCAGCCCATAAAAGGAACCGAAAAAAGAGCAACCACCAAAGCTGCCGACGAAAAATTGATTTTAGCATTGGAACAAAATCAAAAAGAACGTGCAGAAAATATTATGATTGTGGATTTGGTGCGCAATGATTTTTCCCGATTTGCGGTAAAAGAATCCGTAAAAGTGGATGAACTTTGCAAGGTTTACACTTTTAAACAAGTGCATCATCTTATTTCGACCGTTTCATGTTCGGTAAAAAAGGATCTTCACCCTGTTGATCTTATAAAAAATACGTTTCCGATGGGAAGCATGACCGGAGCGCCAAAAATTTCGGCCATGAAAATTATTGAGGAATTGGAAGAAACCAAACGAGGTTTGTATTCGGGCGCCGTCGGTTATTTTACGCCAAAAGGCGATTTCGATTTCAATGTTATTATCAGAAGTATTTTATACAATGCCACAAAAAAATATATTTCCTATTCGGTTGGCGGTGCCATTACGGCAAAATCGATCCCCGAAAAAGAATACGAAGAATGTTTATTGAAAGCAAAAGCGATGAAACACGTTTTATTAAACGCTAAATAATTATATTTACAAAATTATGAAAGCCGAATTAACAGCACATATCAACGCTAAATTTTCATTTTTACATGATAAAAACCTGCTCATTGCTATTTCTGGCGGCATAGACAGCGTGGTTTTAACGCATTTACTTCACAAGTTGAATTTTAAAATTTCTTTGGCGCATTGCAATTTTTCTTTGAGGGGAAAAGAAAGCAATGAAGATGAAGAATTTGTGAAAGCATTGGGCGAAAAACTGGCGGTTCAAACCCATACCATAAAATTTGATACCAGCGCTTATGCTGAAGAAAATGGAATTTCAACCCAAATGGCGGCGCGTGATTTGCGTTACGGCTGGTTTCAAAAAATTGCCGAGGAAAACAATATCGATTATATTATTACCGGGCATCAAAAAGATGATGTTTTGGAGACTTTTCTGATTAATTTTACCCGTGGAACGGGACTTGACGGATTAACCGGAATTCCCGAAATTCAGGGAAATATTGTAAGGCCGTTTATGATTTTTACCCGCAACGAAATTTTGGTATATGCCACCAAAAAAAAGATAGATTGGCGGGAAGACCGCACCAATTCTTCCATCCGGTATGTAAGAAATAAAATTCGACATAAAGTGGTTCCGGTTTTAATAGAACTAAATCCGAATTTGCTGGACACCTTTCACAATACGTTGGAAAATTTAAAGGGAAGTCAGCAAATTGTAAAGGACCGCATCCAGAATGTGAAAGAAAAAATCACCAAAATTCACAAAAACGAAGTGCATTTCAGCATTCCCGAATTAAAAAAACTGAGCAACCCTAAAATCTATTTGTTTGAAATTTTAAAAGAATACGGATTTACGGAATGGAACGATGTTGCCGATTTACTCGACTGCCAAAGCGGAAAACAGGTTTTTAGCAAAACACATCGTTTGTTAAAAGATCGGGAAGCATTGATTTTATCGGATATGCTGAAACAAGAAGAAACCGACTATTTTGAAATTTCAGAAAATACC
>DATIRG010000297.1:0-2240 GCA_035470005.1 Lutibacter sp.
ATTCGGAGAATTTAAAAACCGAACAGCCTAAACCTCAATTTAATCATGACAATAAAAAGTTGGTCGTCTTACCTTTTCAAAACACCAGTTCCGACAATGAGAGCAATTATTTTAGTGACGGGTTAACAGAAGAAATTATTATCCGTTTATCAGGTATCAAAGAGCTTGATATTGCTTCACGAAGCACTTCTATGCGGTATCGGGATTCTCAATTGGATGTTGTTTCTTTGGGCCGGGAATTAAAGGCGAGGTATCTTTTGCAAGGCACTGTGCGTAAGTTTAAGAATGATTTAAAAATAGCAACGGCGTTAATTGATGTTGAAAAGGATACGCAACTTTGGGCAGATATTTATCATGGCAAAATTGAGGATGTTTTTGGTATTCAGGAAAAAGTATCAAAGAAGATTGTCAATTCATTGCAGTTAAAGCTTACGCCTAAAGAAAAAGTAGCCCTTGGCAAAAGAGCAACCATGAACAGTGATGCCTATGATGCAAATTTAAGGGCGAGGGAATTTCTGTTCAGATATACAAAAAGCTATCTGCTGCTGGCCATAGATCTTTTTCAAAACGCCATAGATCTGGATCCGAAATATGCTGCTGCTTATGCCGGTATGGCCGAAGCTTGTGCGCTGTTGTATGAAACCCATGATAAAAATCTTAAATGGATTAATAAGGCAGAAGAAGCATCGGTAAAAGCACTTATCTATGATCCTGCATCCTCCGAAGCGTATAGTGCGCTTGGACTGGTTTATTATAACAAGAATTTACCTGAAGAAGCATTGGTAGCCGCCGAAAAAGCAATTTCATTTGACCCTGATAATTTTTTTGCCTATTGGGTCAGAGGCAGGCTCTACAGAGTAATGGACAGAGATGCCGAGGCCATATTCGATTTTAACAAAGTTTTGGAACTAAACGGAGATTTTCATTCTCCCTATGGTGATTTGCAGATGGCTTATGAAACATTACAGGATAAAAAAAATCTTCAGGAAACAGTTGAACGGGCAGTATTATTTTACCCCACCTATTTAATTCATCACCCGGATGACTCCCGGGCGCACCAATTTTATGCCTTTACATTGAAAAGGCTGGGTCGTTTAGAAGAAGCAAAAAAAGAAATGCAAAAAGGAATTGAACAAAATCCAAATGACCCCATTATTGTTTACAATGCCGCTTGTTTTTATGCCTTAATAGATGATAAAACGTCTGCCATCGAAAATCTCAAAAAAGCCATTGGTAACGGGTTCGAAAATTATAACTACATCAAACATGATCCTGATCTTAACAGTTTAAAAAATGAACCTGATTTTATTGCATTAATGAAGGATAAATAGATTTTTTTTAATGATTTGGAACAGGCGTTTTGATAACCATATTATTATATAATGTTTGTCAGTATGTACCAAATCCGATTTAAGGATAAATAATTTGCACTGTTAGGTCAGGTATAATGCTATTTTATTCTTGAAGAAGATAATTTAGTATCTGCCGTTGCCCAAACTGTCTTTAATTTATCATTTATTTCAGCTGTTTTATTTTGGTTATTAAGTTTCGTATAGGCCAATTTTAAGCCATGCAGCGCCCAGCCATTTTTTGGCAATCTTTGCAGATCTTCTTCATATGTAACAATTGCATCCTTGTAATTTTCTGCCTCAATTTGAACAGCGCCTAAGTGGTGCCTGACTGAAAAAAACCAGTCTGGCGGTTCATTATAATTTAATCCGTCTTCAATGATAACAGCCTCTTTTAATAGAACAATACTTTCATTAAAATTTGACTCACGCGCTAATATTTCGGCTTTTAAGACTCTTTTGGCAATCTGCAGAAGGACATCAACCGAATTAATTTCCCAAATTGTTATTTCTTTTAGACTTTCTTCATTTGCGTAATTTTCCAAAGAGCGCAGTTCCTTTTTGGCACTTGTTATATTTTTTAAACCAAGGAAAGCCATTCCGCGGGCATAATTTCTGACAGCTTCCGGATATTTTAATGTGGGGTCGGCATTTTTCATTTCAAGAATTTCTTCCCATTTTCCGAATTTTACATAAACGTAATAAGGTATTGTGTAATAATGTTGAAGGGTACCCCATCCCGGTTCTTTCATAAGTAATTTATTGGAATGTGCTGCAACTTTGTCAGATGCTTCAATGGCCCATTTGCTGTTGCCTTCTAAGGTTGCCGTGGCGGCCATAAAATGATAATTGTGCGGAAAATAGGATAGCGGATAGGCCCCTTGTGCATTG